>JAHITG010000190.1 GCA_018817865.1 Spirochaetota bacterium | reverse complement strand
GATAAATATTTTTATGATCTCACCTTAAAAAAAGGGACACTGATGATCATTTCTTATTTTCCCGACGTCCGCCTGCTGGTCAACAATGACCAGGAAAAAATAATAAAAGGAGATGAAATATTCCAGATGGACCTGAAGCAGGGAAAGTATCAATTAACCTTCAAAGCAGAAACATATCCTGAAAAAACAAAGACGATCTACATGGCGAATCAATCAACTAATATTATTATACTGAACGATATCTTCTTTAAACCCGATCAAATAACCAAAACCAACCAATCGAAATCATCCAACAGATAAAAAATATCCCATCTTCCTTAGAGTTACTTCTTCCTGTTTTTACCTTTAGTCACAACAGTTCCGGCAGGTACATTTTCTTTATTCTCTATTTTAGCCGGAGCTATGATCGTGGTGGAACTGCCTATGAATGACTTGTCCCCAATGATTGTTTTATTCTTCTTTTCTCCGTCATAATTGACAGTTACAACACCCGCCCCGAAATTTACATCCTGTCCGACCTTGGTATCTCCAATATAACTCAAATGATAAGCTTTAGTGTTTTCTCCGATCACAGACCTGGTCACTTCCACAAAATTCCCGACCCCCGAATTATTTAAAAGAACAGAATTATTTCTGATATGCGCATAGGGACCTACCTGAACATTATCCTTGATCATGCTGCCTGTAATCGTAGATTGAAAGATCCGGGCATTATTCCCGATCTTTGATTCCGTGATCTGGACAAAAGGGCCTATCTGGCAGTTCTCCCCCAGTGTTGCTTTTCCATATAAAAAGGTGAAAGGATAAATTATTGTATCCTGTCCTACTTTTACATCATATTCAATATAGGTACTGTCAATATCAAGTATCGTAACACCATCATCCATTAATTTCTTATGGATCCTGTTCTGCATGATCATATTCGCCATAGCCAGCTCATGTCTCCTGTTTACTCCCAAAATCTCATTATTCTCTTTAACAAGAATTGTGTGGATCTTTGCTCCCTGTTTATTTAATATCTCAATAGAATCTGTAATATAATACTCCTTTTTTACCGGATTTTTCTTTACCTTATTTAAGGTAGAGTATAAATAATCACCTTTAAAACAGTATGTCCCGGCATTGATCTCTTTGATCTCTTTAATATAATCATCCGCATCCAGTTCCTCAATGATCTTGAAGATCTCTCCTTTCTTCCTGATAATTCTCCCATAACCTGTGGGGTCATCCACTTTTGCGGTCAAAAGACTCAATACTGCAAAAGTGCCTCTATGTTCCTGCAGGATGTTATTCAGTGTCTCATATGTAATAAGCGGAACATCCCCGTTCAGAATGAGGACATCTCCCTTATAATTCTTAAAATGGGATTCAGCCTGCATTACAGCATGAGCAGTGCCCATTTTCTCTTTTTGAAGGACATAATGTATCTTATGGTCATGATGATGCGGAATAGACTCTTTGGAACCGACTACAATAACAATTTTATCTAATTTAAACTTCTTTAATTGATCAATAATACAATTGATCATGGATTTTCCGGCAACCTGATGCAGAATCTTCGGTTTTTTAGATTTCATTCTTGTCCCCAACCCGGCTGCTAATATTATTGCTGATACTTTATCCATGTTTTACCTCCCTGATAATGGGAAAAAATTATCAATACTCTGTACAGATCTTCATTTATTTTATAGCTCGCTTAATGGTCTTAATGATCTTTACTTCATTTAATCTATGATTAAAACATTTCTCCAGTTCCTTCTCTGTAAGGACCTTTCTTATTTTCTGATTGTGGTAGATCAGCTCCTTAAAATTCAGGTTCTTTGCCCAGGCTTTATTGGCTTCCTGCTGTACCAGCTCATAAGCTTTATTCCTGATCAATCCTTTATCGATCAATTTGATCAGAAGATTCTGTGAAAAGATTAATCCTCCGGTCACATCAATATTCCTGAGCATATTCTCACTGTTTACCTTTAAATTATCAAGAATAAATATCAACTTTTCAAGCATATAATCGATAAGGATCGTGGAATCAGGGAAGATGATCCTTTCCGCTGATGAATGGGAGATATCACGCTCATGCCAGAGACTGATGTTTTCCAGTGCCGGTATTGTATTGGCCCTGATGATCCTGGCAAGGCCGGATAACTGTTCACAGGTTATGGGATTATGCTTATGCGGCATGGCCGAAGACCCCTTCTGGCCTTTTGTAAAAGGTTCTTCAACCTCCAGCGTCTCTGTCTTTTGAAGAAGCCGGATCTCAATTGATATCTTTTCAATAAAAGCGGCAATTAACGCGAGCACTTCAATAAAGAAAGCGAACCTGTCCCTCTGTATGATCTGAGATGAGATAAGCTCCGGTTTTAGGCCCAATATTTTCAGGGCGATCGTTTCAACACTCATCTCAAGGTTCGTATAGGTTCCCACTGCTCCTGATATCTTTCCGTATCCGATATGATCAAGTGCATATTGAAACCTCTCAATATTCCTCAGAGCTTCACGGTACCAGAGGGCTGCTTTAAATCCGAATGTCACAATTTCTGCATGTACACCATGAGTACGGCCGATCATATATGTTAATTGATGTTTTTTAGCTATCTTTTTCAACACATTCTTTAGTTTGATAAGCTTTGGAAGGATCATCTTGCCTGCATCCAGTGTCATCAATATAAAAGCCGTATCTACAACATCTGATGAGGTCAATCCAAGATGGACATATTTAGACTCTTTTCCGATAACCTTCTCGAGACTGGTCAAAAAAGCGATCACATCATGTTTCGTGGTCTTTTCAATGTTCAGAATATCCGGAACATTTATCTTTGCTTTCTTTTTAATGGATTGAAGGGCCTTATTAGGAATTTTTCCCAATTTACTCCATGCTTCACAGACTGCTATCTCCACGTCAAGCATTTTCTGAAATCTATTCTCCAGCTCCCAGATCTTTTTCATTTCCGGTAAAGAATATCGATCGATCATAGTTAGACCCCTCCTGTCATGGCTATCTATTGCTGATCATGGTAGAAACATACATCACTAACAGAAATATAATAAATATATTTAATATATAAAGGCAAGTATTATTTGAATATTACCTGAATTCTATCTTTATAACTTATAAATGAGATATGCGGGTTTACCATAATCAGGAACTTTAAAGACTTCTACTTCTGCAAGCTGTAAAAAGGATGAAGTGTCATACGGAAGATCCGACCCTACTTTGGATCCTTTGGGTGCGGTGACCTGAACATACCTGGCTTTCTTTCCATTGATCTCAATATTTACGGATCGCAGGAATAATCCGAATGAACCATTTGATAATCTTCTTCCCCCGTCATCCTTTGAATTGATCTCCTC
>JAHITG010000189.1 GCA_018817865.1 Spirochaetota bacterium | reverse complement strand
CTTCTTTGATACGATAAAAGAGAGGATCTTTTTCAAATACTGTATATTATGTTTTGTGATCACTGTGTTGCTCATGAAATGCAGGGGGAATGCAGACAGGTTATCAATGGCTTTAATTACATTTTTAAAACTATTCCTATTATTGGTATGGAGGTTATGCAGCTTTTCGTTATGACCGTGAACAGAAAAGCAGACTTCATCGATAAAGGGTGCTGTCTTCCTGCAGAAATCTTTATCTTCAAACTTTCCGCCATTGGTCCCGACAGCGATCTGATATCCCAGTTTTTTTACTTCTTTAACCAGCATGGGGAATTGCGGATAAAGTGTCGGTTCTCCTCCGGTAAGATGGATACTCTTGAATGTTTTTCTTTTTTCTTTCAATAGTTGCATGATCTTCTGAAACTTCAAAGGGTGATCCTTGAATTCTTTAATAGAGCCGGATGAGCTGCAAAAAATACATTTATTGATACACTGATATGAGATATGAAAGTCGATATGCTCCATACGTATCCGATCCTTCTTATGTTGCTGGTATTACCTTATCTGTACAAGTTGATCATCTTTTCTGATCTTTTTTTCCTGGTTTTTCCAGGTATAATTTCTGGAACCCTTTACAATTATTCTTCCAGTCACAATTCCGGCATTTCTTTACCTTTACAAATAAATGCTCAAATTTTTTCAGGTACTTCTGTTTTCGGGATCTTTCTTTTATGAGAGTGTCCACTTCATGTTTCTCAAGAAGAATGAGCGGATCTTTTTCCTTTAAAATTAGTCCTTCAGGTACACTCCGGTCCGGTGTTTCCGGAAGGCAGAGGGGAAAACCCCTTAAGACCAGGCGGGTGTTGTTTAATTTAAGCGTTCTGATCCCTGCTAAAGATCTTGTGATCTGTTCAAGGGAAAGATGCTTATCTTTTTTTCTCATGATTACCTGTTCAGCAAGAATAAAATTTCTTACACCGGCAGCATACAGTGCTTTTAGTGTATTATTTATATCTTTATGATTCCAGTAATTCAGTACAATATTCACACGGATGTTAATGGGATAACGCACGGAGAGCCGGAGCAGGTTTGCCAGGCCTCTTTTTGAATCCTGACCGCTTCCTTTGTTCCTCGTAATAAGATCATGGATCGTATCATCTACACTGTAAATAGAGACAGCAAAATCTTTTACTCCGGCTAAAATGTATTTTTCAGCTAATTTAATATTTTTTAAAGGTCTTCCGTTCGTTATGATCCCGATATTTTTAAAACCCAGTTCCTGACAAAAGGATATGATTGCCGGTAATTCATCCAGAAGTGTAACTTCTCCTCCGGAAAGTACTATTTCCTCATGCAGGAGACGCATCTTTCTTATGTCATTATACGCTTCCTTTAATGATGTACAGGCAATGGTTTTAAGGTAGTCCTTTCGCGGACAGAAGACACAATTGTTGTTGCATTTTAAGGTTAGTGTGATATCCATTTTTTTATCAATTCACTGTATTTTCGGCCCAGAAGGATATTGTTCAGGATGATCTTCCTGAACTTCGGGGCAGCATCAGCATAGACTTTTGATAAACGGTAAAAATTCTGGAATTGCGTTGAGGCCAGGAGGTTGATATCATGTGCCTTTTTTATATCGGTTATAAGGAATTTTTTTTTCATGGCTATAAAATCCTCTTCCAGGCAGATGCCTGACTCCAGGTATATTCCTCCATCACAGTCCACAGTAAGTTCTGAATTCAGCACTACGGGTTCTCTTCTTATGGAAGTCAGATTAATGAATTCAATACCTTTCTTCTTTTTCAGTAGAGAGACTATTTTTTCTGTTTCTCTAAAAAGTTCTGCTTCTTTTTCTTTAGGCCAGAAGACGCCTAATGCATAATTGATCTGTAATTTAGTAAAACCAAGCTTTACCAGATCTATGAAAACGGCTGAAGCCACCCCGACATTTTGAGGCATCATCACGCTGATGGAATAATGCGGTACTTTTGATCTGAAGAAATAATCCAGATTATCGATCAACCGGGAATAATAATTACCATGGCTTTTTGAAGTACGCATCTTAAGCTGATTTTCAACTTCACCGTCTATGCTGAATTCGACTAAAAATTTATATTTTTTCAGGAAATCCACTTTTTCTCTTGTAAGGGCTATTCCATTTGTCGTTAAAATAAAGGTAAGATTCCGCTTTTCCTTTTTATTGATACGGTCAGCATAATCCACTGCTTTTTGTACCAGATCAAACCGCAGGAGTGGTTCTCCTCCGAAGAATTGAAGCTGAAGATCTTTGCGGTGGGAAGTAAAGAGCAGATCGATCGCTTTCAATATGACCTTTTCATTAATGGAGGAGGAGAACTTTCGTACTCTACAGTATCGACATTTCAACTGACAGCTGTGGGTAATGAGCAATATAAGACGGGTCGGGGCCGGGTAGATCTTTTCAATTAGGAACTCTTTTTTCAGATCACTGTTCTTGATCGATCTTCGCAATATCAATCCGTGATAATCATGATAACGATGAAGGACCTTCTCAATCCGCGCTGTTTCCTGATCCGCTCTTCCTTTCAGAAGCATCATCTCCTTTTTAAAGAGAAGAGTAAAAAGGATCCTGTCCAAAATTTCAAGTTTTCTCTGATCAAGATCATAAAGAAAGGAATTAATGATCGGCTCTATTTCTTTTTCCATTCTCTGAAATACTCCTGCAGGATAAATCCTGTTTCAATATTATTTACTATTATCTTTCTCATGTCAGAGGTAGGATTCTTACGGTATAATCTGTGAAATGTATGAAAAGGGCTGAGGTAGATACTGTTCAAGTCCGGGATATCGTCAATAGTTCCCAGAACCGGCATTATGATCTTCGTCATATTATTACACCCGGTACCGGCGGATAGCTTAAGAGTGCCATCAATGTCGATCATGATCTGACTTTTCAGTATAGCGGGAACAAAACCGGACCTCAGATTGACCAGATCGATCAATCCATTTTGTATTGGTACATGAAGTTTCTTTTTTATCAGATTCAGCTGAAGAATGAACTCTCTGCACTTCCCCCTGCTCCAGTTTATGCCGAGTGTATGATCTATTTTAATTTTATTAAATCCTGTTTTCAGGAGGATATAAAAGTTTCGGCTCAACTCCTGTACTGTCTGAGGGCTAATCAGCATTACTGCGGTTGTCTCTATTTTTTTTGATACAACACGGTCAATCCCGGGGGAAAGGAACTGATTCACATCATGGCTGTTGACAGATATTTTTAAATGAAAATCTTCTCTTTTTAACAGATCCGTGATATCATCATTTAAAGAATGCGCCCGGGTAGTCATGGAAAAAGAGACCTTTTTCTTTTTTATAAAGCTTCTCTTTTTTGAATATAGTACAGCTTTTTTCATGAGGTCAAACCGCATGAGAGGCTCCCCACCAATAAGATCAAGATTGATCCTGTCTCTGGATGAAGAAAGTAATAGATCGATAGCTTTATATATTATGTTTTCATTTAATATACCTTCTTTTTGCTGTTTCTCTTTAGAGGAGGGAATCATTAATTGAAGCTTGTAATGATCATTCTTTATGTTGCATCTGATCTGCTTAGATATGATCGATCGATAATCCCTGTACCGTTCTATTAAAGGGGTGATCTCTCTTTTCATAGAGGGTTTCTTTTCTGACAGGATCAGAAGGTGGCATAAGGTCAGATCCAGTATCTTTAAATAATCTTTCTCGGTTGAGAACAGCCGGGATATGATCGGAATGATCTCCCGGGTGATAATATTAACGGGAATGTCATTTTCAACTAAAGGATAGTCATATTCCGGATGACCTTTAAGTGAAAGAGTCTTTTTAATATTCAGATATTTTTTTCTCTTTTCCGCTATAGCTCTCTTATAGCTCATAGAGGGGAACAGGGAGACCAGGTAGGGAATGATTGGATCAAGGATCCGGAAATAAGCTCCATGAAGAAGCCGTAATCCACAGATCCGGATCAGATTATCCAGTATATCTTCAGGAGTAGTAAAATGATTACTGGCTATAAAGTGGTGTGCCTGATAGATTTTCCTGTCTGAAAGTGCTTTGACCACTTTTTCGATCTTTACATAACCATATCCTTTTCCCAGCCGGGCAAGTTCACTGTCACGGAAATTCTCCGTACCGATATACATATCCGTTCTGTTTTTTCTGCTTTCAAAAAGAAGAGGTGAAATTCTGTTTAAAAGTTCATTATTTATTACAGTTGTATAGCTGTTCTTCGCCCGTTTGAAAAAGGAGTTTATCCCGGTCTGAAAAAAATTGATATAAAAAGGTGAACCCTTCAGGTAATGGAAGAATGATATGGCCCTCTTCGGGTCAGCCAGGAAATCATCGTCATTAAAAGAGATTTTATTGGCATACGGAGGAATAGTATTGCCATAGATCTCATTCAGTCTCTTCCTGTAATCATTCAGTATTTCTTTTAGGTTTTCAAAGGTTTTTGCAATGAATTTACCTTTGCCTGGAGTAGTACAGAAAAGACAGTTATTATAACACCCTCTTGATGTAAAAAGGTTCAGGCCCTCTGAAAGATTCTCTCTTTTTAGAATGCTGAGATCCAGTATTGAAGAATCGTAATTCTTCAGTTCATTAATGACCTCCAGGGAGGAAAAAAGGGTCTCAACTTTATTGCGAAAGGCAAGTCCCGGTAATTGCAGCAGGTCCTGCCTTGTCCTGTTATCCAGGCGGGAATTATTGTTTTCATTGCTCAGTATCTTTATGAATCGAGGGAAGACCTCTTCTCCTGCTCCTCTTATCAGAAAATTGATCTTTGAAAGATGCATAAAGACCGATCGGGGAGTCAGGGTGGGCATGACACAGCCAACACCGATAAAAGCATTTGTTCTTTTCCTGATAAATCCGATCAATTTTTTTGCCTCTTCAAAAAAATCTTCACACAGTGAAATGCCTATGAAATTTATATTGGGATTATTCTTTAATATCTTCT
>JAHITG010000188.1 GCA_018817865.1 Spirochaetota bacterium | reverse complement strand
AGGGAATGCGGGTCAGTGGGATTAATAACTTCAGAGATGATCTTATCGATCTCTTCCGTATTTACCGTTTTTGTTGGAGACTGGACCTCTTCTATCTTAAATATCATCATTGTCATATCATCATGCTGGGAAGCACTGCCAACAAAGTTTTCAATCTCCTTTATGATGATCTCCTTTAATTCAGATGCGTTTTTATTGGCATTATTCCTTATAATGTCCTTTAATGTTTTTATCCGGAACATCTCATTATTAATATTCATTGCTTCGGTTATCCCGTCAGTATAACCGACAATGATATCTCCTACACTCAGGAAAGTAGTACTGACCCCAAAACTGGAGGATGCTTCGACCCCTATAGGAACTCCCGGAGTATCCAGATCTACTATGGAATCACTCTGTTTTTTATATACGATCAACGGTGAATGAGCTGCATTAGAATATTCAAGCCGGCCCGTCTTGATATTATAATCAAAATAAAAGATCGTAGCGAATCGATCCCCGGTCAGTTTTCCTGTTACTCCGGTATTAATATTTTGAATGGCCTCATTTGCTGACTGAACAAATTTTAAAGTGGAATGCAGGATAGACCTGATCATAACCATGACCAGAGCGGCCGGAACTCCTTTGCCCGAAACATCAGCAATGATCGCGTGAAGCTTGTTCTTCTCCTTGTTGTATATGACATCATAATAGTCCCCGCTGACCCCTCTGGCAGGTTTATAATAAGAACTGATCTCGACCTCCTTCAGATCGGGAAATTTTTCAGGGAGGAGGTTTTCCTGGATCCTTCTTGCGATCTCCAGCTGTTCCTCGAAACGTTCTTTTTCCAGTAATGTTCTTTGGGCTTTATCCAGCTTTGCGGTCATCTTGTTGAATTCTTCACCAAGATATTTCAACTCATCATTGGTTTGTATGTTGATCTTATAGTTCAGGTTGCCGTTTCCGATGATCCTGACTCCTTCTGACAGTTTGTATATAGGCTTTATTAATCGGGAACTTAAAATATAGGAGAGCGTGATCCCGATGATGATAGCTATGAATACAAAGATAAGGATCCTCAGTTGAACACCTGCGATCTTTTTATTGATATATTTTTTTGTAAAATCGATCCTGACGTAGCCCAAAAAAGTGTTCACTATTTTTACGGGTGCGATAAAGGATATCTTTTCAAATCCATCTTCTTTGTAAGATCTTTCGTATATCGTATTCTTTTTCAGAAATTCTTTTATTTCATCCTCTATTTTTATATATCTTTTTTTTACCCTGGTATCAAATTTTGATTTAATAATATTCTGGAATGTTTCTTCATCAGTACTATCGATCAATTCCTGTTCAGGATTTATTACATGTATTCTTTCTATATCCCGCAATGTCTGTTTGTTCTTCTGAATGATCTCATGTCTGCTTGTATCATCATCAAATATTTCGGTCATGCTCTGAGCCAGGTTTTCCGTAAAAAGCTGTGCTTTCAGTTTCATTTCGCTCTGCAGATTCTTTTTTATATTATCAAGAAGGTAGAACCCGATGGATAAAGTGACAACCAGGAGCAAAAGTGCAGTTAAAAGGGTTATCTTGAATTTGACACTGAATTTTATTTTTTCAGTATTATTGGATATATCGGAAGAATGGTCGAGGTCACGATACAGGATCTCTTCAGATAGTTTTTCTTTCGTTAATTCTGATCCGAAATTTTCTTTTTTCATAGTTAAGAATAGATATAAAAAACAAATAAAAAGTCAACAGAAGAGTATTTAAAATATCTTAATGCATTTATTTATTCTAATGTTTCTATGTTTATTAAAAAGGGAATACCACAGAGGCTCAGAGTCACAGAGGAAGATAAAATTTTAATTATAATAAATTCAAAATGAAATTATTAAATATTGATTTATTGATTAATATATTTATACAGTATTTGTGAAGATAAATGATAATAATTAATACGAAAGAATCAACAAATTTAAAATATTTGATATTTTTTTCTCTGTGCCTCTGTGCCTCTGTGGTATTGAAAAATAATTTTTTTATAATGTTAAACATTATTTACTATAACTTCTATAAATTCTTGACTAATAAAATAATTTTATTATTTATAGAATATAAAGATATCAGCAGTAAATTCATTTAGATTAAATTAAGGAAGGATTATGAAGAAGACGATCGTGATGATCCATGGAATGTGGCTGGGGAACTGGGTTTGGGATAAATTTAAAAATACCCTTCAAAAGAAGGGTTATCACTGCATTACTCCTACCTTGCGTTTTCATGATGGGATAAAGGGAAAGAAGCCTGATCCGAAGCTTGGAAAGGTGAGCATTCTTGATTATGTAAGTGATATCGAAAAAGAGATCCGGAAATTGAAAGAACCTCCTGTTTTAATGGGGCATTCCATGGGAGGGCTTATCGCCCAGATCCTGGCTTCAAGGGGAATGGCCCGTTCTGTTGTGCTGTTAAATCCTGCTCCACCGGCAGGACTTTTTATGTTAAGGCCTACCGTAATAAAAAGTTTTTTCAGCGGTTTATTCAGATGGAAATTCTGGTCCCGGCCTCACCGCCAGACATTCGATGAAGCGGTCTATTCCATGATGCAGCTTCTGCCTTTCAACGAACAGAAAAAGCTTTATGATAAACTGGTTTTTGAATCAGGCCGTGCCTATACGCAGATAGGATTCTCCTTTCTTGATTTTAAAAGACCGACAAAAGTTGATGAGAAAAAGATAACCTGTCCAATGCTGATCATTGCCGGTACCCAGGATAAGATCGTTCCAATTGCAGTTTTGCGAAAAATAGCAAAAAAATATAAGAAGGTGGCTGTTTACAGGGAATACTCCAACCATGCCCACTGGACTCTCAGTGAACCCGGCTGGCAGGAGATCATAAAAGAAGTGCATACCTTCTTAAAAACCAGCAGTTGATTACCGTAGAACCCCTCTTTTAAAAATCTTGACTAATAAAATGATATTGGTATTATTCAATTCTATGATAAAAAATTTTATAGTCCAGATGGGCAGAAGTTTTTTAAATAAACTGGATTATTTTGGCGGTATCTCCTCTCTTTTTGTTTATTCCATTATTGAAACGATCCGCGGCGATAAATACGGGAATAAGCTGGTAAAGGATATTATCAAGAAGCAGATCTTTTTTACCGGGTATAATGCTTTAACCATTATCAGCGTGATTTCACTGTCTTTGGGTGTTGTCATCATTGTCCAGGCAACCACAGTCCTGTCCCAGCTCGGGGCAGAGGAGATGATCGGGAAGATCCTGAATATTGTTATCTTAAGGGAACTGGGTCCGATCTTAACAGCTATTATCATTATAGGGCGTTCCGGTACTGCGATAGCCACTGAGATAGGGAATATGAAAGTATCGCATGAGATCGAAGCCATTGAATCCATGGGTATTGATCCTTTGAAATTCATTGTTTTTCCCAGAATTATCGGCGGGATGATCGCTATGACCTGCCTGACAATTTATTTTAGTGCTATAGGGATCTTTGGAGGGATCCTGGTTGGCGGTTTTATCATGCATGTTCCCTTAAGTAAATTTTTCCAGATCATCATTTCCAATATGGCCATTACCGATCTGATGATCTCATTTTTAAAGAGTATCGTGTTCGGGGCTATTATTGCGACTATTGGCGTATACCACGGATTCAAAATAATGATGTCACCCACAGAAGTACCTCAAGCCGTGACCAAATCCGTTGTTAATGCCCTGATCTATACTTTTATTTTTAACGGCATTGTAACAATGCTCTTTTATTTGTAATAAACCATTATGAAAGAACCATTGATCAAAGTAGAAAATTTTAATTTCAAGTACCGTAATGCGGATATTTTACGGGATATCAATCTGGAAATAAACAGGGGTGAATTTGTAGTGATCATAGGCCCCAGGGGAGAAGGTAAAAGCACATTTTTAAAAACTCTGGCAGGTTTGATCTCAATCGAGGAAGGTAATATGTTTTACGGTGATATTAATCTTCTCACAGCTCAAAAAAAAGAGATCATGAGTATTCAGAGGAAGACGGCTTTTGTTTTTCAGGACAGTGCCCTGATCAGTAACATGAAGGTCTTTGACAACATTGCATTACCTCTGCGGTATAATGAGATATATCCGGAAGAGGAGATAAATAAAATCGTTCAGGAAAAATTGGAATATGTTAATCTCCAGAATATAGGAAGTATTCTTCCTGCTTTTATCAGTACAGGCCAAAGAAGGCTGATCGCGCTCTTGAGGGCGATAGTGGTAAATCCGGAAACAATTTTTTATGATGAGCCTTTTATCGGGTTGGATCGGCCTTCTCAGCAGATCGCCGTAAAGATCATTCAGGACACCATAAAGAAAAAAGTGACTTCCGTCTTTGTATCACATGAATGGAAATGTATTGAAAAATTCATTGATAAGATCGTTGTTTTAAGGAACAGGACAATTTATAAAGTAGGGACATTACAGCAGATAAAGAACAGTAATGATGAGTTTATTAACAGTCTGATAGAATAGGAGGTATATTATGGCATATCAATTCAGAAATATTGAAAAAACGATCGGAGCTTTTATTGTGATCGCTTTTTTGCTTTTTATAGGGGCGATCATTTTTATAGCAAAAGGACAGAAGCTGATCGCGAAAAAGAATTATTATACAACTATCTTTAATTCTGCAGGAAATCTTTCGGAAGGAATGAAGGTGAAGTTCAAGGGACTCCAGATCGGAACGGTAAAGAAATTGTATTTGAATAACAGCAATAATGTAGTCGTGGAATTCCATATCCTGCGGGAGTACGCAGACCGGATCAAAAAGGATTCCGTTGTTCAGATCAACGCACCTTTGATCGGAGAAAAAACGATGGAGATCACCAGCGGTACCCGGGAGTCGGAACAGGCACAGAATAATTCCCTTCTGTACTCAGTGGATACATCGGAAGGGCTTGAACTTCTCTCTTCACAGGTATCCAGACAGCCGACCTCCCCCAGTGACCTGATCATTCAGAATGTTCAGCTGTTAACAGCCCAGCTGTCAAATCCAAGCGGTCCTTTCATGAGAACATTGAGGAACCTTCAGCAGTTTTCTTCAGCCTTTGCCGGCGAGAATAAAAGGACTATTAATATTATGATCAAAGATCTCCAGGCTACCACAGCGAATTTTAAGGAACTTTCAAAAGCGATGAAAGATAATCCATTTTTCGGCGGCTGGAGCGGTGATAAAAAATCCAAAAAAAAATAATAAACAGATCACTATATGCGTAAAAAAATTTTTATCATTCATGGGCGAGGAGTAGTAAATGGACTCGGGACAGAAGGGGGTGGAGACCTTGATACAGTAGCTTCCAATACTTTTTATGCTGTCTGGACCAGGGGCCTTATAAAAAAGGATGAGGGACGTGAAGCAGAATACGGCCGGGATTATGAATTTGATTTTGTGAATTATCAGGCAGGATTGAGCCATCTGAAGATCCATAAAGGATGTGATCTGTACCTGCCGGATTTTCCGGTTGATGCTCTTTCTCCCAGATTAAAATTACTGCTTCTGGAGAGCGAGGAAGATGTTAAGATCCGTAACAGGGCTTTTCAGGTACTGGATGCTTTTAAACAGAATATTTATTCTCATGCTTCCCTGATTGATAATGATCTTAAGGAACTGTATAATTCCCTGATCAATAAAGTGAGAAGCTATTATTCGGATTACAGTAAATACGAGGTTGCTCTTTTATCAGAATTATTTTCTTTCTTCCATTGTATGATATCTCTTATTCCGTTAATGTCAGAGAAAACAAAAATATCAGCCAATTCCCTGGTGCTTCAATTTAAAAGTTTCTTTTCAGGGATCAATTTCAGGCTCTTAAGAGATGAGATGGGTGAGTTGCTGGGTAACAGAATATTTGAGAACCTTAAGGATAAGTATATAAAGAAGGAGCCGGCACCTGTAAAAGCATTTAATGATCTGAAAAAAGAACATCTTTCTTCATCTTTTAAAGTCAAGATCTCTGATAATCTGATCGTGATGCTGATCGAATCGTGCAATTTCCTCCGAAAAATTAAATTATTTATAAGCAAATACGGTAAAGTGCTGGATAGAACAGATATCAGGGACCTTACCGGGATATTAAGCAGTTCAGCAGAACTGGTCAATAAGGAGATGACCCGCTTTATACTTTTTATTAATGAATTAAAGATCAAAGATCCAAAAGCAATAAAAATATTTAATGTTTTTAAAGGCAACCTGAAAAACTGTATGCGGGTATTTGCATTATTGAAAAACATTAAAGATACCGGTAAACCGAATAAGATCGTCCTGATGCTGATCGAAGAGGAGAGCCTAAGTGGAGTTGAAAATGTGGATATTACATTTTCAAAGATCAAAGGAGATGTAAACTTTATTTCAAACGGGAAAAAACTGAAAGGAAGTAAAGTGGACCTGAAGACGAATAAAAACGGAGGCTGTAGTATAAGTGTCGGCGGTTCAACCAGCCGTCCTTATTATATCAGCATTACTTTTAACGAGTTGAATTATTTAGTATATACAAATATTGAAAATAAAGAGGATCTGCGGCTTATTGAAGAGGGTTCTGATGAGTATCATGTTTCCGATCAGAAAGATACCGGGGAGATCCTGTCCGAAGAGGAGGAGGCATCCATAGAGAAAGGAGAATCTCCTACGCGCGCTTTAAAGGTCTCTCTTCAGATGATAGAAAAAGATTTTAAGATCCTGAAGAAAAATGATGTCCGGATGATCCGTATTGATGATCATCATCCCTGGACAAAAGAGATCTTAGACCTTTTAAATAAATTAAAAGATCAGGGATATATCATGGAGAATATAACCATGTCAGGCCCGAACCGGCTGGCAAAAGAAGAACAGCCAAAATCAGTTCAGAAATGCGGTACAGATCTTATCTATGAATCTTTGATCAAGGATACAGGGCTGGATAATCCGGGATATCGGCGGTTATGTACCCTTGCCCACCTCCAGGATCTGCATATAAAAGAAGATAATCTGGCCATAGAGATCTCAAAATTGATCGGCTCGGGATATTCCAAGATAAAGATGGCGGAAATGCTTTCCCGCGTACGGTCGAAACAGGATATAAAAAATATCATGGCCAGGAACCAATGGACCCGGCTGGTACAGGAATATGAAGATTCCCTCGCAGATGTCCTGCCCCGAATAGAGAAGAATATTATTAAGGTGTCCCTGCTGAAAAAACCGGAAGGGAATGATCACAGCAAAGGTCTGGGACTATTCGGCCTGTTAAAACCGTTTCTTTTTTTATACAGGAACAGAGAGGACCTTGTTAAAAGATTGTATGCACTGAATAAAAAGAACAGAGTAGATATTTTTATGGTCTTGTCACCTTTTACTGACAAAAAAGCCGGTGAAGTAAAGATCAATGTGGCCTCGGCTATCAATTATTTGAGAAGGTCGTATCGAATGGACTATATTTTTTACTGTTACGGATCCATGCTTATGACCACAAGGAGGGTAGGTAAAACAGGTGCCCCGATCAATCTTTCAAGTCTGGTGGCTTATATCGGTACAAAGGCTGATGGAGGCCACCCTGAAGCTGCTACAGGCAAACCATCAAGCAATCCTTCCTTTCCGGAAGAGTTGTTTGAAAAAGTAAATGATTCAAATTTTTATGAGTATGTTTTTTATATTACTCAGAAAGTTGCTGCTTTTACGGACCGGGATATCTTTGATATCAGGGAAGTAAGGATCAGGCAGTATGAACAGATCATCGAATCATCCCTCCATGAGCTTGAAGGATCCCTGCTTTATCTGAACTTTAAAACCATTCAATCATCAGATTCCCGGAAAGAACCGAAGAAAATATTACTTGTAAAAAACACCGGAGGCTTGAATATTTCTACAGCTATAAATTATCTTGCTTACAGAAAGAAGTATGAAATGGATTATCTTTTTTTTACCAGGGGCAGTGAAAGGCTGATAGTCCGAAATATCAATGATCCGTCACAAAGTATTGATATTAATAAATGTGTAAAACTTATCGGTTCTGAAAATGATAAAGGGTTTTTAAAGGCAGGGATCGCTTTTCCCCGGAACAATAAAGAGTTCCCGGCTGATGATTTTAAGTACATTAATACGTTCAACATTTGCGAGTATGCTTTTTATTTAAAGGAGAGAATGAAGGGATATAGCGGATTAAAATTTATTAATATTGAAGAGGTCCAGCAGAAAAATTCTTCCCCGGTCCACAAGAACAGATTGCTCCAGATACAGAATACTCTATGGAGGACGGTCATCAACTATAAAGGCAGGAATTATAATATCAGTTATGCTTTTTCTCCTGTAACGGCCAGTTT
>JAHITG010000187.1 GCA_018817865.1 Spirochaetota bacterium | reverse complement strand
GACGATCTCTTTTCCCTTTTCAACGACTTCCTGCCATTTGATCTCTTCCTTGTATTTTTCTGCTTCCTTATAGAAGACGCCCATATCCTGGCGGTCATAGCGTTTGTATTCCACCTGGGCTGAGAACAGGTCAATGGTGCCTGTGATCAGGACGGCGGTAATGATGAGTATGAAATTAAGTTTAGCATTTCGTTTAATAAATGATATCATGTTTTGCTCCTTATTATACTTTAGTAGGGACAAGGCATGCCTTGTCCCTACATTTACTTTATCTATGAAATATAATAATATTTCTAAAGAAAAGGGTGGGCTCACTTTAGTGAGCCCTGATGATTTCCTGGGGAAATCTTTTCCATTTGTACTTCTTAAGACGACGGTTTTTAAAAAAACGGCCAGATTTTTTAAGAAGTTTAAGAAGGATTTCTATAAAATGTTAATCTCAAAATATCCGCAGATTGCTTGTCCTCCGAAGGGGGGATATCTGCGGATATCCCTATTATTTCTTGTTTTTTCTTAATTTTGCAGTATAATGTATCGATATATATATAGTAGAGTATAAAAAAAGAGGAATCCTATGAAAATTAAAATTATTATAGTTTTATTGGTTATTTTTTCAGCAGTACAGATCAGGGCCGGGGAAACGGAAAATGCCTCCATGGCAGAGATCATAAAGACCCTTGATGAGTCTATTGCGCAGATCGATGATATGGGTAAAAAAATAGAGCAGATAGCATCCACGGCTGATTCAGTAAAAGCAATGACGGATAAGATGGATTTTTCTTCTATAAATAGTGTAAAGAAAGAAGATGTCCGTTCCAAAGCCATAGCGATCTTTGAAGAAGTTATTGCTGCTGCTTCCCTCACTGATAAAGAGTCTTACCTCTCCCGAATAAATAAAATGAAAGCCGATCTGGGTGATGATCTTTATAAAAAAATAGCGACTTTAATGGAGCAGGTCTATACTTATAAAAAACTCTCAAATGAGACGATGAACGGATTCGCGACCGGGATCGATGAGATCCTTTCGCTGGAGGAGTCGGTTTCCGAAAGGCTGAAGAACGGGGAAGCCGGGCTGAACATGCTGAAAGGCGGAACTGAAAAAGAGAAAGAGGATGTCAAAAAGCATGAGAAAGAGTTTGAAGACAAAAAGGCACTGGTACTGGAAAAGATCGTTTATCTGAATGACCTTCAGGGTGTCATCGATGAGAAAGTATCTCTCCTGGGAGATATTAATGATGTTATCATTACAAAATTAAGCAGCGGCGCATCTGCGCCGGCAGGGGATATTGATGTCCCGAAAGAGGAGCAGAATGATCTGATGCCGAACGATACCGAGTCTAATCCTGCACCCGCAGGGGAAGTGAAGGATGAGCCTCCCGCTGCAGTTACAGAGGAGAAGCCGGAGATAAAACCGGATGTTAAAGAGACGGCTCCTGCAGTTATTGAAACTAAACCTGTGGATCTTCCGGTAGTCCCTGTAATAAAAGAGGGTGGCCCGGATATAGTGAGCATCAGTGCCGATTTCCAGAAGGGGATCGATTTTTACAAGGAAAACAATGCGGCCAAAGCACAGGAGTATTTTCTGAAAGAGGTGACACAGAACCCGGATAACTACCGGGCATATAATTATCTGGCAAAGATCTATATTGCAGAGAAGAAATATGATCTGGCAGTAGAAGAGATCAATAAAGCCCTCCAGGCGTTTAAAAAGATACGAACTAAATAAAGGTGCCAGGTTTTAAGGGTCTGTTGCCTAAATAGATTAAACGAAGGTAGCCGCAGGCTTTAGCCTGCGTAATGATTCAATAATGTAATTAAACGCAAGCTAAAGCTTGCGACTACCACTATTTAATAATAGTATCCCTTTGGGCAACAGACCCTTAAGACCCGGCATCTTTAATTCCAGATCTTTTTATACAAGTAGTATGTCTCTCTTAAATGCCTCATATAAGGGCTGTTATTTCCATCACCCTGGCCCGCAATGCCTAAAAATTCCTCCGAAGACCAGTTGTCAGGAAAAGGCATGGGGAAATCCTGTGTCTGCTGCTGTGTATCCTTTCTCCCTTTCAGGCTCTTCCACCATTCATCCAGCCACTCAAACGGCATTCCTCCTAATGCATTGCCGTCACCGATCCCGCCGGCAATGTTATATTGAATATCCTGCCAAAGCCCTTGATGCCACTGCATCTGCGCTTTTTCATCTACTATGTTCCTATTGGAATCATAGGCATCAGCTCCGTATTCGGTGATGAGGATGGGCCTGTCCATCAATTTTCTGGCCCGGTACCATAGGGACCCGAATCCGTCTTTATCCGGATACTCATTGATCCCCAGAATATCGATCGCCGGAGCGTAATTATCATAATATTCAACAAGGTCTAATCCCCTGTTCCCCACGGCAACCGGATGGTTCTTGTCGAGTTCATGTATCATTTCCGCTACTTCATTTAAAAATTTTGCATATTCTACAGGATGTTTTGAAGCCAGGGTCCTGGTGGCATTCACTCCCGTATAATCACCGCTCATATTATTTTCATTCCCCAGCATCCACATGAGAAGATAGGGTTCATCTTTATGGTCCAGGACCATCTGTTTAACGACCTCTTTCATTCTCTGGCGCTGGTCTTTATCCTTGTAATCAGTACCTATAGCCCAGTCAGCACCTGACCCTATGGTATAGGCACCGAGAAAATCTCCCATAATGACCCGGATCTTGTATTTTTTATAGAGCTTCAGCAACAGCTCTTTATTGAACTCTTTTTTAGAGTATTGGTTATTGGGAGGTACATGATAATATCGGATCGTATTACATCCCATCTCTTTTAACAGCTGGAAATCTCCGATGATCTTTTCATTTTTATCTTTTTTATTGTTTCGGTTCTTATCTACCCATGCATCTTCTGCTCCGTCGATCAGGCCGTTCTTATTATCATCAATGAACATCCAGTTCCTCATGGTCTGGTCATGCGGGCTTTCACCGACCTTGGTGGGGCTATAAGAGATGCCTTTGACAATATAGGGTTTGTTATCCACCAGCATCTGCCAGTGGCCGTTCTTGTATTTTACGAGCTTCACCTTTCTCCTGCCTCTTTTTGAGATGATCTTCATTTTTTTCAGGTTAGGTCGCGTTAACTCTGATCTTTTTACCTTGACCAGTTTCCCGGGGTTGACACTTATGATATCATTATTCAGGTCTGTGTCCTTGCCGTTTTTGATGTCGATCCATGCCCCTTCAAGTTTCAATCCCAGATCAGGGTACTGTCTGCACAGAGCATAGAGTTTATCCATGGCCACAATGGCAACATACCATACAAAGGACTGGTCAGCGCTGAAGCAGGCTGATCGGGGGTAATGGACCAGTATGGAATAGAATGCCTTTACAGCATGTCTGATATGGCCGGCTTCTTTCAGGGCATAAGCAGTGAACAGCTGCTGGACACCCGGTTCTTCTGAGGTAGTAGCCCAGACAAAGTAATCCGTAACAGGATCGGATGTATTCACATGGTCCCATCGGGTCCCCTTGAAATTTTTACCCTGCTTTATCTTATTATATATTTTATTTTTATATACACTTCTGTTATCAGGGAATATCCCTTCTCCCGCAGCCTTGATAAGGCCTTTCCTGTCTTTGATCACATATATATAATCCTTTGTCTCGACATTTTTAAAGGTGCCGTATTTGGAATAATCGATAACAGTTTCCTTTCCCGGGGTGGTCAGCTTGAATTTCGGCTTTGGCAGTTCAGCAATAGCGGCATCAACTAAAAATAAAATGATAAAATAGATTACATATCTTTTCATGGTTGTTTCACCTGCCTGTTTTCAGTTATACAATAAATATATACAAATTATTTAATTTATCCAGAAAATTTTTCTGTAGTTCCCCTGATCAGATATAGATCTTAATATGGATCTGTTCGGAATAAGTAATGATAAATGACTTCTCTTTTATTATTTTTTCATTATTGTTTATTATTATTTTTTCGATCTGGACCGGGAAATTGATCCGGATCTTCTTCGGTTTTTTAAAAAAATCTGCCTGGAAATCAAATTCTATGAATTGTGAAGAGGCGGCCAGGGAAAGGTGGAATTTTCCGAAATGAGAATATGCATTCTTCAGCTCCAGCCGGCTTCCCATATCCAGCCAGTGATGGGGTATCACGGGAAAGAATATAAGCGAATCATCCTTTTCGTAAAAGATCATGTTGCGCATCAGGTGGATCAGCTCGGAGATGGCCCAGCCATGATGGCCGTCTCCCATACAGCCTCCTTTGGTCTCGGGATGGATCGCTTCGGGAAAAGTATAGGTATCAGTCGCATGGTCCAGTATCCAATCCAGCAGGGGGAGAGCCATGGTTGATCCCCGCATAAGGTAACACTGGGCTACCTGGGCGGTTAAGTAAACATTATACCCGGAATGTAAAAGTTTATGGAAGAAGGCCCCTTTCTGCATGAAATTTTTTCTTATTATCTTTAATGTATTCGTCACATCTTCTCTGTCCGGGTCCATGACCTGTAAAGGATATAACGCTGCTACAGAACCTATGATACTGCTGTCCTTTTTCCGGTACGGAGAGGAGGGGATATATTCACTTGCATTTATTTTCTGGAATTTCTTAATGGATCTTTCAATATCATTTTTATACTCTTCATTCTCTTTTTCAATGCTTTCAGTCTTCTTTTTTAATATTTTTGATATACTGATAAAATCTCTGATCCCTGCATAGGACCAGTAATTATCCCAGTAATAATAATTGGACGGCCCGAAATGTTCCGCTGAAAAACCGGAGGGAAGCAATCCGTAATGCAGGTCGCTCTTATTTTTTTTGGTCTTCTGCCTCTGTCGGAATACCCAGAGAACCGCCTTCAGAAGCGATTGATAATGGTGATCCGCAAATTCAAGGTCATCGGTGAACCTGCAGTACTGCATGATGGTCCAGAGGACCTGTCCGTTTGCATCCCATTCTCCATGCTGTGAAAGGAAGTACCCGTCTTTCTGCTGCCTCTTGAAATAGGCCTTCAGGATCCTCTTGACATCTGAAAAAAATCCGAGTTTTAGAAGTGATGTGATCGAGTAGGCCGCGTCTCTGAACCACATATTATGATAGGTGAATGGTCCCGGTGGGATCGCCTCTTTATCAACCAGGATGAGAATGTTGTTCTTAAAACTTTCAAAAGCTTCATTGATCTTGGAGTCGGGGGTAGTCAGGGAAAGGGACTCCTTTTTATAATCCTGCCATAACTGGATGTTACGGTTCTTGACGGCATGATATTTTTCTTTGAATATTTTATTGACTTTTTTAAGATCGTTGTTCGCTATTGGGATAATGATATTTGTGCTGAAGGATCCTCCGGCTTTTAAGCGTACCTTATATTCGGCAAAACAGGTGCAGAGCCCTCCCTGGTCCTCTGAACGGGTGATACTTTTAACTTTAGCGTTGTTAATGAAAAAGTAAGCATCTCCCGGGCTCTTGCTTGAGCAGATCACTCTTTCCGGTGTATCAGCAAGGTAGAGGAAGTCTCTGTTGTTGACCTTGAAAGCGTTTCTTTTTTTATTATACTCAATTGAAAAGACCGGGACAACACTTTCCGGATTAAACGGCCGGATCGATATGTAAAATGAGATCGTCAGCGGTGTGTTCTCCATGTTTTCCACCAGGAAGTTCTGCATAATGAAATTTTCTCCGGTTTCATTATGCATCAGGGCTTCAGATGTGATCTGCAGGCTTTTTTTATAAAATGTGCTTTTTACAATGGGTGATCTGTGTACCAGGTGCTGGTTCATCTCTTCGAGTTTTGAGGGAACGATCACATAATCATCTTTTTTGATCCAGAAATCTACGGACCATCCGTCAAATAACGGTGTTAAAAGGGCACGCTGGTCAATGATAGCTTCATGGTCTGATGCTAAAGAGGATATTCCCGTCCAGTTGCGGTGGGTCAGATTTATGGAGAGGTATGACGACGGTAAGAAGCTTACATCTTCAGGATCATACTGCCTCAGGATCCAGTATGGTAAGACCCAGTCCAGATGGGGCTGTATGGCATTGATATTATAAAAGGACCGGGATAGGATATCAATGTTCAGGCGCAGCAGTTCGGAAGGAATATCCAGATCTTTGCTTTTCCCGAGGTTTTTTGTGGCCTCCCATCTTTGCTGAAGGGAATCCAGATCAAAATGCCTGGCAATGAATTTGATGACAACATCGGACAGATTCATAATGTTTAATAAAAACGGGTTGTTCTGTTAGATAATGATCCTTGCTCCATAAATAATACAAATCAAATTGTTTGTCAAGTAAATGAATTGTGGTTTTCCTCTTGACAATAGATTCAAGTTTGATACTATACTTACTGATATTCATAATTTATAAAGGAGGTTATATTTTATGATCAGATCAATGAGAAAACCGATCTTCACGGTCAGTATCGCTGTTTACATGATACTTTTTTTTACCGCTCCCGGCATGACAGCCATGGTGGCATCATCATTCCATTCAAAAACGGTCCTTACACAGATCGAGAAACAGGAAAAACTGGAGACCATCCAGAGGGCATTAGAACACAAGATGGTCCAGGATAAACTGAAGGCCTATGGACTGAACAAAGAAGAGATCGAGAAAAAATTGAAAGATCTCTCCAATGATCAGATCCATATCCTGGCACAGGCATCTGAAAAACTGCTGGCCGGCGGTGATAGTTTAGGCCTGCTCGTGACAGTCCTTGTGATTATTCTGCTGGTAGTTCTGATCTTGCGGCTTACGTAATATATATGGTGCCAGGTCTTAAGGGGTTGTTGCCCAAATGGATTAAACAAAGGTAGCCGCGGGCTTTAGCCTGCGTAATGGTTCAATAATGTCATTAAACGCAAGCTAAAGCTTGCGACTACCACTATTTGATAATATTATCCCTTTGGGCAACAGACCCTTAACTTTATCACTTCAATTTAGTTCATATAATAAGTAAAAAATGAATAAAAGTGATAAAGTTAAGACCTGGCACCTTGTTTTAAAATGAAAATACTTTTTATATTATTATTATCAATATCCCCTTTATTCTCTCAGATCGAAAATGTTCCTTTTGTCAGGCAGAAGACCCATTACTGCGGCCCGGCCGCTTTAAGCTCGGTGATGGGTTATTACGGTGTGAAGACCGATCAGAAGGTGATTGGCAAAGCTGTCTATTCTGAGAAGATACAGGGAACCCTGATCACGGACCTGGAAAATTTTGCCAGAGAAAAAAAATTCAGCTCGATCCTTGCCACGGGCACTACCAATGATGTGAAGAAATATATTGACAGGAAAAGGCCGGTTCTTGTTCTTGTAGATGTGGGGATCTGGATGTTCTCAATGCCTCATTATTTAGTGGTCTTCGGGTATAATGCAGAAGGATTTATTGCCCATACCGGATATGCATCATCCAAGCTGATCACATATGATGATTTTATTGATTATTGGAACAAGATGGGAAATGTTTATTTAATTGTTTATAAAGATAAGAAACCATGAGCCGAAAGAGATCATTACCGTATTTAAGTCTTATGTTATTTATCCTGTTATCCTGTGTCTCTTACCCCTTGCCGAAAATGGTGGATATAAAAGATAACTTAAGTGCAGAGGAGCATAATGATCTGGGTGTCCTGTATGAGAAACAGGAGAAATATGACCTGGCCGAAAAAGAATATTCAAAAGCCGTTAAAAAATCTAAAGAATGGG
>JAHITG010000186.1 GCA_018817865.1 Spirochaetota bacterium | reverse complement strand
TTTGTCGGGTTCGTATGCAGGGCCAGGTCCACTGCAATATCAGTAGTTTTATCTGAAAGGTTGTACGCATCATCCACATCCGAGGTGAACCCCATGTTCGTATACAGCCCGTCTCCGTCCCGGTCATGCAGACGTGATCCTTTTGAACTGTTATCCACTTTTGTCAGTGTCATCGGTACGATCAGCCGGCCCATTGAAAGGTCCATGATAGGCCTCAGAAGGAAACTCAATGTTGGTGAATTATCACTCTTATATTTATTTTCAGCCAGTCGCTTGTCTTTTCTATCATTCTCAATGTATGAATTCTCAAACGAGAGAAGGCCTATATCGGCACTTACTCCCAATGTTCTGAATGGCCCGAAGTCAATAAAGAGAAGCCCCAGGCTGATGTGATGGTCTGCGACATATCTCTCTTTCGTGATCTTTCCAAAATTAGAAGTAAAGGTATTGGTCGGTGAAGCAATGGAAGCGAATTCCTGCTTGTCTGAATTATCCGCATAGGTGAACTTTACCCCCATCGCCACTGAACCGAATTTGAAGCCCATGAAGATATCCGCATGGTTGAAGGGTGTTAATACCGTGTTATCAAAAACACCGGGGTCATTAAAGACACCCGTTATAGAATCGTTATCTATATTACCTAAATAATTATTTATATCTGAACCGTTTATTAAAGTTGGAATTTGAAGAAAATTCGTAGCGCTTCCCTGGTACGGCCTGCCCAGGAAGATACCGAACTTGATGCCCAATATTACTACTGTTGCTCCGCCCCATGCCTGTCCGCTCCAGACCTCGCCATAGGCTGTTCCGTACTGCATGATCTGTGACGGATTGCCGAATGAATTAAAATCATTCTCCGTCAGGTTCCCCGGCAGTCCAAGGGATGATGTCAAAGCATCTCCCACATCAACAAATGATGACTGGAACAGGTCTACCCGAGGCGGGGGAAGTGTAGGGTTACTGAAACCATTTCCTATTGTTTGAGATAATCCCAATAATGGTTGTAAAAAAGATAGCAATAGAAACGAAAATACAACAATAAAATTAAACGCATTGATTTTTTTAAACATTCTTATCCCTCCTTATCCGATGTCGCAGTCATATGTAAGTATTAATGAAATTACCCTTTTAAGGTGTTCTCATAAAAATAATCTTTTCTTAATAATAGTCAAGTAAAAAATTTGATAGAGCGATAACTCTGTCACGAATAACCGGGGAAAACCTTCTCCTGCTAAAAACTTACCCTTGTTTTTAAAACAATGTATATAAATTATACATCGTTTTCTTTTTGTTAAAAAATTTCATACCTGTAAAATCCCGAATAAGGCATATATTTATATAGTTGCAGTAATATCAAGGGATTATATAAGACAAATTTTTTTTAATAAACTTGTAAACCGGCGTTTTATGGTATGTATCTTGCAGAAATACTTATAGAGAAGGAAAAATTTTAAATAAACCGGCATTAAAAGGAGGTAAAATTGAATTATCATAACCTTACACACCTGAGTGAACGCGCCGGCTTGATCATATTCTTTTTGATCTGGCTTATTTTAACAGTGATCCTGATATTATCTCCCCGACTGATCAAAGCACAAAAGGTGAGCCCTTCAACATATCAGTCTCAAATATATATGAGAACCTGATACCATCCTACATAATCATTCCTACATAATCATAATGATGGATCTATTCTTTTTCAAAATAGATATCATCGATATAAATCTGAGCGCTTTTCTCATTACCTGCATTAGCCCCGAACTCGATCCCGATACTATCCAGTTTTGCCCAATTAATTCTGCCTATAAAATCATCAAATGCGATCTTTATCTTTTTCCATTCTTTTTTACAGCCTCCTTCAGGATTATATACGATCCCGTTAGGTTTATAGCTTTTTGACCGTGCATCTCTGACCGTAACATTGAATTTTTCTCCTCCTTTCCCGCCCTTAACCCACAGAACAATGGTATTATATCCGGAGGCATCAAAGCTCTTAACTTTTTTTGGAACACTCTTCTTGTCAAGAGTGGGGCCGAGATCGATCGCAAAAGAGGCCCAGCGGTTCTTGATCCCTTTCTGACCGTTCACCAGCAGAAAAGATTTTAATCCGCTTCGTACATTTACTTTTTTAAAATAGATGAGATCAGACTCATAGAACCAGGAATGAGGGGCTCCCTTGCGAGCCCAGTCCGGTTCACCGTCCCCGTAAACTCCCAGCTCTCCTCCCAGAAGATTTGGCGTACTCTCAAAACTTGTAACCAGGAGAATATTTTCCCCATAAGGGAGTTCTGAAAAAGAATCCTCCTGTTGGGAATAAAGATCACAGCATACAGGCAAAAAACCTATCAGCATAAGTATTAAATAGATATTATTATTTTTATATTTGCCTGTCATCATTTTTTATTTCTCCAGAATTTTTTAACAGCAATATATCCCGCTTTCACCTTACGGTATCCGTCCGTTATACCCCAATGCTCTTCAATATACTTGTCCTGTTTATCCGGTGTTCCTTTTTTAGACCAGTCATCCGCCCACTGGAAGATCACAACCCCTGCAAATTTATTATCCGTGACCTTTAACTGCTCTGTAATGGCTTTATCCTGTTTCCATTCGGTAGCATAAGTACTGTATCCGGTTTCCAGGATCACCACAGGTTTTTTAAGATGCCCGGTAAGGTTTTTAATCTGCTTAACCGTATCCTGTGCTGTGGTTACATCAAATTTACCTGAAAACCAGCCCGCAGGGGTAATACCGAAATAACAGTTAAACCCGATCACATCAAGGAATTTAAAGCCCAGATTGGACCCCGGGAAATTAAGCATATTTGACCCGGTGACTGGATGATCCGGATCTTCCTTTTTTACTGCTTTGTATATATCTTTTAAAAAATCATGTATCGTATTAAATCCGTACTCTTCAATAACATTCTTGGGGTTGGAATCATATACGAACGGGACATCATTCCAGATGGCCCACATCAGAACATTTTTTCTATGCTTGTGCGCTTTCACATTTTCAACAGCATTCTCGATCAATGCTTTTTTCTCTTCCTCGGAATCAAACCTGGTCCATCCGCCCACATACACGACCTGAACAATGAGCATTATGTTATATTTTTCAGCCAGATCAAAAATAAAATCAGGAGGAGTGGAATAGGTCCTTATGGTATTGATACCCGCTGCTTTCATTAATTTAAAATCCTTCTCATATACTGCCATCGGGATCTGGGTAAAATGATTACACTTCGGATATGTAAGGCTATATGCCACCCCTTTAATGTTATAAGGCTTCTTATTAACAAGGATCTTATCTTCAGTAAGCGTTATAAGGGAAGGTTTTGCCCCGGCTGTTGAAATAAAAGAAAAAACAAATATCAAAACCAGTATCAGACTCGCTTTTTTCATTATATACACCTCTCCTGCTTTATCATTTTATTAACTTAACCTCATCTATATAAATGTCGCTTTCATGTGATCGGGGCCCCTGACTGATAAAGATACGCATATCCTTTATCTGATCAATATCGAATTTCACATTTCCTCGTTTTGATGTACCCGCGGGATCGATCGAAAAATCACTCTTAATAGAAAAGCGGTATTCTTTATACTCCCGATTGTCAATAATAATCTCTTTTGTCTGCCAGATCTCACTGTCTTTATCAATGAACTTTATCCGGACTTTCTGTGGTGCACCTTCTATTTTAGCAAAATAGCTTAAATAATTATAGCCTGACCAGTTCTGGGGTTTAAAGAACTTCCGCCTGAGCAGGGCCCAGGCATCATGAATCCCTTTGACGGACCAGTATCGGGAATGTTTAAACGCAAGTGTCTGGCCGGGTGTAAAGTGGATCCTAAGAGCACCTTTTCCCTGTTTCGCATCTTCAGTAAAAAAAAGATCATATTCACAATCCTGGTTCATACGCAGTGTCACGGGAAATGCAGACAGGATCCAGGGTTCACCATGATCAAATCCGTCTATTATTGGAACAGCCTGATAATCCATATCTGCATTAATTTTTTTCACGATACTGTTTGACTCTTCAAGTTCTTTAATGGAAAAAGGATTCACCCCTTTTACAGCCATCAGGTACCAGGCTGCTGAAGAGACGACCAGAGGCTCCGGCCCCATGATCCACCCGCTTCCTGCCGGTGTTCCCGGATTGGTTGCATACGGCAGACCCAGGGTTCCGGGAAACACTTCACTGGGAGTGATCGTCTTCTCCATCTCCTTCAGGTAAACGAGGCTCTCTTCTGTCTTGCCAGCGATCTGCAAAGCAATGACCATCTGACCGGTCCCTTCAAGCCATACTGCATCCTGATCAGGATAGTGTGATTCAAAGTAGGTAGCACCAAAGTCAAATCCCTTTACCTCAACATTGTTCTTATCATATTTATGCGTACAAAGGCTCTTTTTAAAAGCAAAATCCAGGCCGTCTGCATACTCCCTTCCCAAAGCAGAAACACCCCAGGCAGATGTATCCGTAGCATAATTGGGATTCAATGTGCCGTTAAAGAACCTCTTCTCCCTCTCATACCATAAAAAATTTTTCAGGTAATCCAGAACATTCCGGGCCTCCTGAAGATATTTTTTCTTCTTGGTAAGAAAGTAGAGGTCACGGAATCCTGCATAGCAGTCCAGATTATGCTCCGTTGATATCCAGCCGAAAGCACGGTTATTCTCATTATATCCTCCGGTTATCCCGCCATCCACCCCTTCAAGGGAGACCAGCCAGTCAGCAATCTTTTCAGCAAGCGGAAGGTATTGTTCATCCTTTGTTTTATACGTATAATAATTGATAGCCAGAAGGATCCATGCATTCGGGCCCGCTGCCCTGCTCGGGCCTCCTACTTGACCGAACCTGTCAACCATATCAGGAAAACCTTCAAATTCTTTTTGGCTGAAAGCTTCCCGGTTAAAAAATTCAAGCACCTTCTTTGCTCTTTTATTATCCTCAAACATAGTATAACAGAAAACAGCCAGTGCTTGATCATATGTAAAACAGTAAGATTTTCCTTCACCGCTGGAGATGAGGCCGTTTTCATGCTGTGCCTCAACGAACCATTGATATACCTTCTTCACATACTCCTGCCGCTTTACTTCCTGTGCATACATATCTGAAACAGAGATGATTAAAGTAATCAACAGGATTTTACACATAATTTTCATTACTTGATCTCTCCTTATAATTGGTAAATATAATTGAACACTTTGATAAACAGTTAATATTAAGCTCCTATCAAAGCAATCATTAAATGCATTTTAGTTTTCCGGATTACCACTTCGTTATTTCCCCATGGATGGGGAAATAACGAAGTGGTCCTCGGAGAGCTGCAGGAAGCAGCTCGAGAATGAGGAAAACAAAATGCTTATAATGATTGCGTCACTTCACAAAGGCAAAATCATCTACATAAAAGACCGCGTCTTTTTTATTGCCTATGTTGATCCCAAACTCCAGGCCGACATGATCCATGCTCTTCAGGTCAACATTCTCTTTAATATCAGCAAGAGGTATTACCACCTGCTGCCATTTTGTTGTACATCCTTCCGGCAACGGGTCCTGCTTCACCTGAGCCATATACGAGGGAGAATGGCTGTCTCTGAAGAGAATTTTAAACCGTTCTCCACCTTTTGTCCCTTTTACCCAGAAGACCAGATATTTGAATTTTGAAAGATCAAGGCTCTTCACTTTTTTAGGAACGGTACTCAGATCCACATCAGGACCGAGATCCATTCCAAAAGAGGCCCATCCTTTCATGATCCCTTTCTGGCCGTGAACCAGGCAGAAAGATTGAGAACCGCCATGCACATTGGCTTTCTTGTAATACTTGTTTCCCGGCTCCAGATACCAGCTGTGAGGATCCTCTGCTTTGGTCCAGTTTGGTTCGCCGTCCCCATACACACCCACTTCACCGCCCAGGTTGTTGGGATGGCCTTCAAAATCAGCCAGTACAATGTCTCCCGGTTTAAGAGTAACAGCTTTTTCCTTTTTTTTCTTTTCAGCAGCAAGAAACAAAGGCGAAGCCAGGCAAAACACTATAACCATTAAGATAAATCTTTTCATTGTAATCCTCCTTAAATAAATATTTTTAAAAATCTGAACTGTTTAAAACCGTATACCGAATTCAGCCGTTACCAGCTGTGTACTCTGAGCTTTTTTATAATTCTCCCCAAATTCCGATTCTTTGTAGGCTTTGGCATCTCTGTACCCTTCTGAAGAGAAATCAATGATCTGAAGCTCATACCTTAACTCGATATAGGAGGTCTTGATGAACTTCCGTATCCTTGTAAGCCACCTGTGGTCTATGGGGAGCCCTTCTTCTTTGTGAAAATTATCCAGCTTCAGATAAAAGAGTGCTTCGGTATCGTTGGAAAAGAGCGGGGTTTCCCAGTCACTGCGGGAATATAAAAGGGAAAAAGAAAAATCTTCCAATTTAGCAAATTCAATATACCCGTCATAATAGACTGTCCAGGGAGCAGCAACTACGGCAGAAGGATACTCAGCCTGCTTCTTCCCCCCTTCAGCATATAATATGATCTGGAACGGATACCATTTACTGGAGATCATTTTAAAGAACAGCTTATGCAGTTCGATCGGGTATAATCCGAAAGCTCCGCCTGCGGGGATGGAATACTTATTCTCAACATAATCAACTTTAATTGGAATATCAGTCCAGGTAGGATAATAGCTGTTAACATAGCCGACTTGAAGAGCAAGAGAGGCATCTTCATCATAATTTGCATTCTTGTCATTAAACTCCGTTAACGGGGTCGGATCGTATGTCAAGGATAAAGAGAGGATCTCTCCTTTTCGATTATACATGTTTACGAACGGGAGTGTCGTAAAGTTCGTCCCCACAGCATCACGGAGGGGCTCCTGATATGACCCCTGAAAATCAATTGTAAATGTGTACATTGGTTTAACAGCAACACCACCGGTCATCTTTCTGAGATTACCGGAATACACATCCGCATAATCCAATCGTCCTGATAACTTCAAATAATCTGAAAATGGTTTATAGATACCCTTTAAAGCTCCCGTATAGTAAACATCCTTTCTATCTTTCTCAGGAACCAGTTTCGGCCTGGCAGGAAAATTTCCCGCCACTTCTCCCTCGATCAGGACATCAAGGCTCTTTGTAAATTTTAAAAAATCCAGTGTTATGTCACATGCGGCAATTCTGTCATTGACATTCACCTGATGAAGGGGAGTGGAAGGAGGAGTAAAAGTGCCTGAGGCACTGTCAACGATCTGGTCTTCCACCAGCTTGTGCTTGTACATGAACATTATTAATGTTGCATCCATATCAAGAGCATATTTTGTAAATAGAAGGGAATTGTTCGGCTTCCCGTTCGAATGATAAGAGGGTGCCTGTCCGACGGCAAGGAAGAGGCCATTAATTGTTTCCTTTCCGGTCACTTCGACTCCTTCCGGAAGGAAAGTTCCCCACCTCCGGCTCTGCTCCAGTTCCCACTGGGCAGGATACAGGTCCAGGAGGTCACCGGATGAACCATGCTCAGCCCATTTATAGATCCTCGTATCAAAATACCGTGTCATGATCAGAAAATCAGCCCTGGTCAGATAAGTCCCTATCTTTGGATTTAGAAAATCCGGGGAATCGTTGTGCCATATATCCTTCTCACGCAAATACGGATCTCCGGCTGTCACCTCAAGCTGAAAATCACCCTTCAGGTAGTCAACGGGATTGACCAGGAAGTTAAGCCGTACAACATGGTCCTGGTCAACAGCACCATACTTGATCTCCTGCAAAGCAGGAGCTTCCGGATCTACATCAAAGCTGTGACTGTATTTATTTTTTTGAAGATTCATCTTCAGGAACATCAGGTATTCACCGCCTGAAAGCTCGAATTTTGTATTTGTTGACTGTGAAAGTAGTACTACAGGTAACTGTATGATAAAGAACACTGCAATGATCAAAAAAACAGAAAAATTTTTATTTTTAACCATAATACCATTTCTCCTTTTAAAATATTTAATTACTCGGAATGAAGCGCAGATCATCAATAAAAATAGTACCGTTAGTGGGATCACCGGCCGCATCCTCAAAAGCAATAGTAAAGACCGCAATCCGGGAAGACCATCCGGGAGCTCCTGAAAAATCCGCAATAGGTGCTGTTACGGTCTGCCATGATGCTGTTACACCTGAAGGAAGATAAGTGGTGATCGTTTTTTTGATCTCATTCCCCGGAGAGGTACCGATCGCCCTGATAAAGAACCGCAACCCGCCTCCTGTAGGCCCCCCGCTCATTGTCCCTTTTATTGAGAAGGAAATATCAGAATACCCGGTCACATCCAATCCCAGGGTGTTCGGATAGGCTGTGCTGTCCAGAGCAGAATAAAAACCGAACCATCTTCCGGCTGTATTATCCGATACACCTACTTCCATGGCACCGGCATTATGGACTGCATATCCGGTTGTAACCCCTCCCCCGGCATAGGAAGCTGTCAGACAGTAATCCGGATTGCGGATGAGGTTATAATAGGAGTAAGCATCCGGCTTATTATCATGGTCAAAATCATCGATCCACGGAGGAGCCTGATGATCAGAAGTTCCGGTCAGCCCTGAGGCCAGAGCCGGATTTTTCGGAACACTCTGGAAAGACTCCCTGTAACAACCAACAAGGAACAATCCGGAAACAGCAAAAAAGAGACAATATATCAGTATTATTATTAAAAATTGTTTCTTCATCTTTCTCTCCTTATTAAAAATTTTCATATTTTGAACGGGGATAGAGCGATCAAATCCATGAATCCCCTTTATTCTCTTTCCTGAAACTTTCCCGTAGTATCAGCCTGGACTCGTTAATAAATATGGATTCACTTTTGTATGATCCCTTATCGATCGTATCCAGAAGCATCTTTGCTCCCAGTTCACCCATCTTCTCCAGGGGAAGCCGTACGGATGAAAGGGAAGGTTTCAGAATGGCATCGATCGGCATATCATCTATCCCAATGATAGCGATATCATCAGGAACCTTCTTTCCCATGTCTTTTAATATCTTGATACCGCCAAATGCCAGGATATCGCTTGCATAGAGGATCCCGTTTATCTTTGGATTTGCTTCAACAAGATGCCTTGTCGCATAAGCGATTTTTTTCAAACTGGAAAAGTCATTTTCATACATAATGTAATCAGGATTAAATTCTATTTTATTTTCCTGTAATGCCTTTTTATATCCTTCAAACCTGTCCTTCCATTCCATCCCCATACCGGCATCCGGGATCACCAGTGCGACTTCCCGCCTCCCGGCCTTGATCAATTTTTCAGTTGCTTTTCTGGCTGCATTCATATTGTCAATATAAACACATTTCCCATAATCAAGAAATGTATTTAAAAATACCGTATAGATCCCTTCTCTGGCCAGTTTGACCACCGTGGTTTCAGAAAGTTCAATAGAAAAAAGCAGGATACCATTGGTGGATGTATGCTCCAAAATACTGGCGATGAACATATCTTTTGCTTCTTTACTGGCCAGTTCATTATACAGATCGACAGTATATCTGATCTTATGATAATCGTTCTCCCTGATCAATTTATCTATCCCCAACTGTACTGACTCTGTAATGTGGATATCACACCTGGGATAGATAATGGAGATAACACGGGAATTCTTGTTATACATTCCTGTCTCTCTTGATTTAATATAGGGAAGGTATCCGTATTTCTTGGCAGCTTCTTTCACTTTAATGCGAACATCCGGGCTGATCCCCTTCCTGTCATTCAGGGCCATGGATACGCTCGACGGTGCAAGATCCAGCATTTTTGCTAATTCTTTAATTGTGATCATAGTTATAAAATTAATTCAATTTACTGAAATGTTTCAGCATATTTATAATATAATGCAAAATTTAGAAACGTCAAGTAGAAAATGGAATAATTTT
>JAHITG010000003.1 GCA_018817865.1 Spirochaetota bacterium | reverse complement strand
TAGACCTGGCTCATGGGTTTCACGGCTTTTTTGACTACTTCAAAAGAGAGCAATTCGTTGTTGCTTTTTTTTAAAAAGGAGAATATATCGCCGAAAAATGCTTTTATCCGTACAAGATCAAAATCTTTACTGGCCTTATCTTTTAACAGATCATCCATTATTAATCCTTCCTCTTTTGTTCAAATAGAGAGTCTATATACTCCCTTATAAACTATTGTCAACATCTTTATAGTGTAATCTCAAGAATTCTATATCCATACGCATTAATGATCTGAGTGTTATAGTATTCATATGATTTATTATTCCCGGAACCATAGATATGAATATGCCCGTGAATCAAATAAAACGGTTTATACTTTTTCATAAATGTATTAAAGACCTTAAATCCCCTATGTGCGAGATCGTTCTCGGCAACTTCTATTATACCATGAGGTGGTGAATGCACTACCAGTATATCCAGAAAGCGTCCATACCGAATTTTATTGGAGATCAATCGTGGAATTAATTTTAATATTTTAAATCGCATCTCTTTTTCGGTGTATTGATACTTTTTATTATTATATTTATATGAACCTTCTAATCCTGCGATCAATAAACCGCCGGCATTAATTACTTTTTCATCAATATTCTTAAATCCTCCCATATACTTGAAGCTTTTTGGGCTCTTTTCAAATTCCTCATCACTCTTGCGGACATGATTCCCGAAAACGAAATAGAGGGGGACATTCAGATTACTCACCAGAAAATCATAATAGTAAAAGGGGAGATCCCCTGCAGAAAGGATCAGATCAATATCCTTTAGCCGTGGATTCTTGTCTATGTTTTCATTATATAATATGGGACTGACTTTATCTGAAATAAGCAATATTTTCATTTCAATATCTTCTGAATATTTCCCTCATTTAGCAAATAGATATTTTTTGCAATATTTGCTAATTTCTTATTATGAGTCACCATAACGATAGTTAAGCCTTCCTTATTTAGACCTTTGATAACTTCCAGCAGTTTCATGCTGGCATCCAGATCCAGATCACCCGTTGGCTCATCAGCCAGAAGGATTTTTGGACGGGTCACCAGAGACCTGGCAACAACCAGACGCTGAAGCTCTCCCCCGCTTAATTCTCTGGGATATCGGTTCCGAAGATCAAACAGATCGAACTTCTCCATCAATTCTTCGATCCTGTCATGAAAAGAGATACTCCTGTGATCATAATCGAATAGAGATAAAGGAGCCAGCAGATTTTCATGCACGCGTAAATGGTTGATCACTATCTTTTTCTGAAAAATGATGCCAATGTTCTCCCTTCTTATCCTTGACCATTCTCTGTCAGGGAGCTTTGTCAATTTCATGCTGTCAAAATAGATATCACCGGAAGTTGGCCTGACCAGCCCGGCTAAAAGAAGTAATAAAGTTGATTTACCTGCTCCGGACGGACCTACCAGTGAAATAAAATTTTTTTCGTTAATATCCAGATTGATCCCATCCAATGCATTCACTTCGGAATCTTTATCAGCAAATTGTTTCTTGATGTCTATTAATCTAAAAAACAAAATTACACCTCATTTAATATCTTACTATATTATAAGGATCTTTATAAGCATAATAAAAACCAAATGGTATATATGTTAAAAACAACAGAATAAAAATAAAGAAAAAACTAAAGAGGAATCCTTTCAGAAGAGTTAAAAAAAAGGGAAGGTCAAAACTGGTGTTTAGAAATCCTGCCAGAAAAAACCTGAAATTATAAATAAATATAAATTCTATAAGAACAATAAAGATCATAACTATAATGCTTAAGATCATGCTCTCATTTATGATCAGAGTGATGATGTCTCCCCTTGTTGCACCGCTGCACCGAAATAAACCCAGCTCATTCTTTCTCAATTTAAGGGTAAAAATGGTCATGATAATGATCAGTAAAAGTGAAAGCAGATTGATCAATAAAAAGAGAAAACCGAAGATAGCCTGAGAAACCCCTTTATTTAACACGGGTGCCTGTAAACTGAATGCCATAAAGACATTCAATAAAAAAAATATCCATAAAACAATAATAACCAGTTTTAATATAAACCATAATTTAAAACGAAATAATCCTTTTCTAGCAAGCCAAAATAAATTTAACTTTTCTTTTTTCCCCATATTAAGAATTATTATCCTGTTTTTACATTAATTAACTAATCAGTAAATTTCATCAAAAAAAACATTGATATTCGCCAGCTCATTTGAGACTATTCTTTTTCTTTACTTATCCTTAGCAGGTTTGTCCTTCTCGTCTTTTATTTTATCTTTTACAGGCTCTTCTTTCTTATCTTCTTTCTTATCTTCTTTCTTATCTTTTTTCTTATCTTCTTTCTTATTTTCTTTCTTACTTTCTTCTATAGATTTATCTTTCTCATCTTTTCCTTTATCTTTTGCAGGTTCCTCTTTTTTATCATCTTTTTTATCATCTGCAGGTTTATCCTTCTCTTCCCTGGCTTTATCCTTAGCCGGTTCTTCTTTTGGAGACTCTTCCTTGGCAGCTTCTTTAGCAGCAGCGGCTTCTTCTTTAGCAGCCTTTTCTTTTTCGGCTTTCTCATTAGCGGCTTTTTCTTTTGCAGCAGCAGCTTCAGCCTTCTCTTTTTCCTTCTTCCTTGCAGCCTCAGTTTTTTTCTCATAATCCAGCTTCAGCAGTCGATGACGCCGCTGCGCTCTTTTTAACTTTTTCCGCAAAGATCTTAATGCCGGATCCTTCTCTTTTTCTTTGGAAGTCTTATATTTTGCTGATGCATCCGTTACTTTCTTATTAAGCTCATTGACCTTTTTTTCAAGTTCCTCAATTTTTTTCGTATCCATTCAAATGCTCCTTATTTATACATATATTAGCTTTTTGCTTTAAAAGCAAAAGAAATAGCGTTTTCATGCAATTTAATTAGCTTATATTTAATATAATTTAAAAATATGTCAAGAAAATTATTAAAACCCCCGGGAAGCGCCTCCGCCACCTGAAAAGCCTCCTCCAAAACCGCCAAAACTCCCACCACCGGAACCGAATCCTCCGGAGGAGCCGGAAGAACTTCCGCCTCCAAAAAAACCGGGAAAAAATAAGAACGGGAAAAACCGCCCTCCAAAACCCGAAAAAATAAGAAAAAAGAGAATAAATTTAAAAATAATCCATGCTCTGGAAGACTTGCTCTTTTTCGGTTTTAGATCAAAATTTTTCACATCCTCTATATTTAAATTATAATATTTCGTTAAGGTTGTCACAATAGCCATTGTGGTCAAATAAATACCCTGATCGTAATTATTCTCCTTTAAATATGGAATACCATAGGTGTCCAGCAACCTACCGGCCATACCGTCGGTCATTGCCTCTTCCAGGCCATATCCTACTTCGATCCTTATCTTTCTCTCATTCTTTGCCAGAATAAAGAGCAGTCCGTTATCCTTCCCTTTTTTCCCTATACCCCATTTTTCGAACAGTTCAACCGCAGCCTGTTCAATAGTATAATCTCCTATACTCGGAAGAGTTACAACGGCTATTTCAATTCCAGATACTCTCTCAAGTTTTGTTAATAACAGCTCCATGCTATTTACATTTTCACTGCTTAATACATTGGCAAGATCATTGACATACCCTTTGGGCTTTACTTTTAAAAAATCCTGAGTATATCCAAAATTAGCGAAAACAACAAGAAAAAATAAAAATAATATTGATCTTTTCTTCATATTATGACGCACCATTTACTTTAAACTTATCCACATAATCAGCTATCACCTCAAAATTCTGAATAACCCCTTTAAAAAGAGCAAGAAACTCATCTTTTTTTGAGTATTTCTTCTCCCCGGTCTTAAATTTCTGCAATTCCATAAAAATATCCAGTTTAGTACCTGCTAGTTCAGATACTGCGCTTGAGAGTTTTTGAAGATCATTTGTAAGGTCTTTCCTGTTCAACCGTAGAATATTCTTTAAGATCTCCACCAGAGACGATAAAGTACCGCGCAGGATCAATTTTAACAGCCTGTTATTTCTATAATAAGAGACCAGAGATCCACGAAGATAGATAAGCTTACTCTTAACCTGATTTTCCAGCTCCAGCCTTAAATTTTTATGCTCAATATTTAAAATCCCGAAAACATCCTGTCCAAAAAGGACCTGGTTATTCTCCTTTATATCACTATACTCCATTGGATAAACATCGGTAGAGGTTTTGATCTCTTTTTCTGTCAGGACCATCGGCAGGGCTAAGTTCAATTTTTTGCTGTATTTTTTTAAGAACTTATTCAGGTCCATCAGTTCCTGATTATTCCGTTCTTTTCTGATGATCATCAGGTTGATATCTGATCTTTTAAACAGATATCCTCCCCTGACATAACTGCCGTATATTATAATTGAGATCAGGTTTTCCTTAAAAACCGACTTTATATCATTAATAACAGTATCTTTAAGATCTTCAAATTTTTTCATCATGATCCTCCGCGATATGATTGTAACAATATATGGTTTAAGCAATGAATGTCAATAAAATAATCAATTAATTTCATTGAGGTGCCAGATCTTGAAATTATATATGATTTGGGGTCAAACCTTGAAACTTCCTCAAGATATGGCACCTTTAATAATTATTAATATTGACGAAAAGAGATAATGGAGGTATACTATAGCTGAAATGAAAAGAATTTATACTCTTTTATTCATCATTTTGTTCTCTCTGAACCTGTATGCAGATAAGATCCTTGTACCCATGGACAACACACAAACCGACCATCTGCATGCATACGGCCTTGTGTACTGGACTTTAACACTGGGTCAAAAGAGCGAATGGCTGCTGAATTATAAAGACGGCTCTTTTATCCTTGACAATACTAAAGAGGTAGCTGAAAAAGCGAACCTGATGGGTGTCTCGACCATTACCGTAAATGATGCAGATCTGACCCGGATCTATCAGGAAATTGAAGAGAATAACATGAAGAGGATCTTCTTAAATAAAGCCCCAAAGATCGCTGTATATGCACCTCCTTTTTCTGATCCCTGGGATGACGCTGTGCGCCTGGCATTAGAATACGCTGATGTCCCATACACGCGTCTATGGGACAAAGAGGTATTACTGGGTGACCTGGAAAAATATGACTGGCTTCACCTTCATCATGAAGATTTTACAGGACAGTATGGAAAATTCTACTCTTCGTTCCGCAATATGGACTGGTATAAAAAGAAGGTCGCCAAGTTCAGACAGGTCGCCAGGTTATTAGGGTACACCAGTGTCCCCCGGGAAAAACGAGCTGTAGCTAAAATGATTCAGGATTATGTATCCAAGGGAGGATTTTTATTTGCCATGTGCTCAGCCACAGACACATTGGATATTGCACTGGCTTCCGATGAACTTGATATTGTTCCCGAAGAGATTGACGGGACCGGTATCACACCAAATGCCCAGGAGAAACTGGATTTTAACAGGACCTTTGCTTTTACAGATTTTAAACTGGTCTTTGATCCCTATGTTTACGAATTTTCCGATATTGATATAAATATCATGACGGAGGGGCTTTATAACCAACCCGATACTTTTTCTTTATTTGAATTTTCCGCAAAGATCGATCCTGTCCCGACTATGCTGGTTCAGAGCCATAAGAATGTTATAAAAGGATTCCTGGGGCAGACAACCGCCTATAACAGAAAAGTGATCAAGGAAGGCATCACCATTCTGGCAGAGACACCAAATACAGTAAGAGTTAAATATATACATGGAGAATTCAATAAAGGAACTTTTACCTTTCTTGCCGGACATGATCCTGAAGACTACCGCCATCTGGTGGGTGATCCGCCCACAGACCTCTCCTTACACAAAAATTCAGCCGGGTTCAGGCTGATCCTGAATAACATCCTTTATCCTGCCGCTAAAAAAAACCCCCAGAAAACATAAATAGGGGTCAGGGCTTGAAATTATATATGATTTGGGATCAGACCTTGAAATGTTTAAACTCGGGGGTCAAACCTTGAAATGTGAAAATTGAGAAGCAATTTTCACATTTCAAGGTTTGACCCCCGAGAAAAAACTTCCTCAAGACCTGACCCCTATAAAAACTTTCCGTTATCTTTTAGAAAATAGTATATCCGTAAAATATCCTGTTTCAATACTTTAACTGTCAATTCACCAAAACTCTTCTTAAATCGCACCTTTCCGCTGTAAAGATCAAGAATAAGATCTCTGGGAATCCCCTTTACAGATCCTAATATATGTTTCTTCACCTCCTTTTTCTCCTGTAAAGTGGCCTGAATAAATTTAATGATCCCTGATTCCTCGAGCAATAATCGTAAGTTCACCGGCGTTAAATTAATAATAATACTGGCAAATACAACAATATCCCTGGATTTCTCATCATAGATCAGATCCTTCATGGCTTCGATCACTTTCATCCTGGCATTAATGACTTCTTCTTCAACAGCATTCTCATTATAAAAAATAAGATCTGCTAAAAATTCATCTGATGCATTCCGGCTCAAATTTTCCATGAATAACTTCACATCCTCTTTTCTGCAGCTTTTTAAACTGACGAGGAGCGTCTTTCTATCCACTTTGATCTTGATCTTCTCGATCATCTCTTTTCTGTTCATCTCGTTCAGGTAATCCTCATATGGCCTCTTTTGAAACAGTGTTAAATATTTCTCCTTTTTTAACCTCTCTTTTATCTGTAAAATGTACTTTAACTGAGAGAGCGATAACTGATCATTAAAGATCAATTTTTCTATACCTGACCTTATCAAATAAAATGACTCATCGATCCATCTCTTGTCGGATCCCATAAAAGATATATTCTTCTGTACATCCTCCTGTACATTTCTGGAAAGATTCTTCAGGAGCTTCCTCTTTGTCTCATTATCACTGAATCCGGCTATAAATCCTGTAAGCATGGTCTCTTCAATAATATTACTTTTCAATAATAAAGTGATAAGATGCTGAATATCTTTATCCTCGAGTGTATAAATAAAATTTCGCAGATCCCAGAAACTTGTAATACTGTCTCTGTATAACCTGAGTTTAAAATAATCCAATAATTCTTGAATGCTTTTTTTATTTTTGGTTTTAACTGTCCGGTCGTCAGAAGAGATCAATCCAATAATAAAATCACGTAAAAAAATTTTTGTAATAAGAATTGAAAAAGGAAGAGTTCCTTTTATGGTCTTTTTTTCATACTGCAGTAGCAAATAATTACTGTCAAATGAAATATCGTCAATATAACTTTCAATACTGACCTGAAGCTTTTTAAAATTCAATGCATAGATATTCTTTAATCCCGCATGAAAAAAATCTGTTATTTCTTTTAAAAATTCATCCTTGTCCGTGTATGAAAAATCTTCCCGTTTTAAGAGGATGAAAGCTCTGTTATCAAAGAATCCCCGGTAAAGAACCGGATAAATAAAAAATTTTAAAAGATCCGGATGATCCTTTTCATTGATGATCAAAAAATCATTTGCATTAAGGTTATTATTCTGAGGCAGAAAAAAATCATTCAGAAAAAAATAGTTGCTCTTTAGATCATTCAATACCTTTAACTTTTTTAATCTCCTTTATTAAAGCCGGAACGACCTCGAAAAGATCGCCAACGATCCCGTATGTAGCCACATTAAAGATAGGAGCATCCGGATCCTTGTTGATCGCAATAATAATATCCGATGTCTGCATACCTGCAAGATGCTGGATCGCACCTGAAATACCACAGGCAATGTATAACTTTGGAGCTACGGTCTTTCCAGTCTGGCCGACCTGATGGTGAGGTTCGATCCAGCCGGCATCTACTGTAGCCCTTGATGCTCCTACAGCAGCTCCTATTACCGAAGCCAGCTCTTTTATGAGTGTAAAATTTTCCGGCTTATGAAGTCCCCTGCCTCCTGACACGATCACTTCTGCTTCTTCAAGGTTCACTTCCCCCTGGGCCTGGTTCACTATTTTTAATATCTTTGTGCGGATATCAGCTTCTTTTATTCCGGCTTTAAAGTGAACGATCTCTCCTTTCCTCTTGTCATCCTTTTTGCCGATCTTCATTACTTTTGGGCGCACCGTGGACATTTGCGGTCGCCGGTAGGGACATTCGATCGTGGCCATTAAATTACCGCCAAAAGCAGGCCTTGTCTGAAGCAGGATACGCCTCTCCATATCAAAATCAAGCCCTGTACAGTCAGCTGTAAGCCCGGTATTAACCCTGACCGCAATACGCGCTGCCAGAGCCCTGCCGATACTGGTTGCACCCATTAGAACAATTTCCGGTTTTTCTTCATTAATTATATTGGTCATGACATTGGCATAAGAATCACATCGATATTCCTTTAAAATAGGATCCTCTGAACATATAACCTTGTCCGCTCCATAACTAATTGCGATCTTTGCAAGATCGGATATCTTATCTCCCAGGATCACAGTGATCACCTTTGTCTTTATCTGATCAGCCAGTTCCCTTGCTTTAGATATCAGTTCAATGGCTACATTAGCCAATTTCTTCTCCCTGGTTTCACCAAAGACCATTATCCCTTCATGTCCTTCAATATTTACATGCTGTTTATCATCTTTAAAGATCTTGATAGCCTGAAAAGGACAGACCTCTACACAGGCATTACAATACGTACATCCGTCTCCAATAATAGCCAGTCTGTTATCTATTGTTATTACATTAAAAGGGCATTTTTTAACACAGATACTACACCCTGTACATTTTTCAGCATCTACAATAATTTCCACAGTATCCTCCTGCACAAAAAATTATTATTATAAAAGCTTCATTTCCTGAAGCCGTTTGATGGTTTCCGTTGCTATTTCAGCAGGCTCCCCTTCCAGGATCTCTCCTCTCCCGCGTGGCGAAGGTGTAAAGGTTCTTACAACTTTAGTCGGTGAATTGTCCAATCCGATCTTATCATTTTCCGCATTAATATCCAATGCAGTCCAGACAGTGATCTCTTTCTTTTTAGCCATCATCTTCCCCTTTAAACTGGGATATCGAGGTTCATTCATCTCCTTTAATACAGTGAACAGGGCCGGTAATTTACATTCTACTTCTTCATATCCCTCTTCCATCATCCTTTCTACTTTGGCTTTATCACCCTTGATCTCTATCTTACGAATATAGGCAACCTGCGGGATATCAAGCCATTCAGCTACACCCGGACCTACCTGAGCCGTATCACCGTCGATCGCCTGCTTTCCAAAGAGCAGAACATCAAATTTTCCGATCTTTTCTATGGCTTTTGAAAGTGTATAAGATGTTGCCCATGTATCTGCACCGGCAAACTTTCTGTCGCTCACAAGAATAACGTCATCAACACCCATGGCCAGGGCATCACGAAGAGCTGATTCTGCCTGAGGCGGGCCCATTGTAATAACGGTAACCTTTCCGCCATGTGCCTCCTTTAATTTTAATCCTTCTTCAATCGCATTTTCATCAAATGGATTTATAATACTGGGGACACCCTCCCTGATAAGCGTATTGGTCTCCGGATCGATCCTGATCTCAGTAGTATCCGGAACCTGTTTGATACATACAATTATCTCCATAATCTTTTCTCCTGTTAAAAATTCTCTAATGCTTTTTTGGCAGCCTCTTTTTCAGCTACCCTTTTATTCTTCCCTTTCCCGACACCCAGCACCTTGCTGTTCAATCGAACTCCAACCTTAAAAATTTTTTTATGGTCCGGCCCATCCTCCTCTATAAGGTAGTATTCGGGATTAGATTTATACTTCTTTTGAATTTTCTTCTGTAATTCACTCTTATGATCAAAAATATTATCTGAAGTAATATTATGTTCAATTACTTCCTTAAAAAGTCTTAAAATAAGAGCCCTGCACTTCTTTAAACCGGAATCGATATAGTAAGCTCCTATTACACCCTCCAAAGCATCACTGATCAGAGACCGTTTTTCCCTCCCGCCTGTGATCTCCTCACCTTTTCCTAAAAGAAGGAACTTGTTCAGTTCTATGTTTCCGGCGATCGAATACAATACTTCTTCACTTACAATGTATGATTTTAACTTGGACAGGTCCCCTTCCCTCAATGTTTTATAATTTAAAAAGAGGTATTCAACAATGAGCATAGAAAGCAATGAATCACCTAAAAATTCAAATTTTTCATTATGCTCTTCATTACTGTACATCTCATGTGCATAAGATGAATGAGTTAAAGCTTTATTAAGTAAACCAATGTCCTTGAACCTGATCTTAAGGATCTTAAAAAAATTATATAACTCTTTTTTTCTGTTTTTATCAATCTTATTCTTCATATTTTCTAATGGCTACAGTTGAATTATGTCCTCCAAATCCGAAAGAATTGGAAAGTGCTACTTTAAATTCAACCTTCCTCTCTTTATTGGGAACACAATCCAGATCGATCTGCGGGTCCTGATTATCAAGATTTATGGTAGGAAAGATGATACCTTCCTGCATACCAATAATGGTTGATATAAGCTCCACTCCTCCCGCTGCACCCAGAAGATGCCCGATCATGGACTTTGTAGAACTGATCATCAGCTTTTTAGCATGATCGCCAAAAGCCTCCTTAATAGCAGTAGCTTCTGCAACATCTCCTACCGGAGTAGATGTTCCGTGAGCATTAATATATTCCACCTCTTCCGGTTTGATCCCCGAATCCTTAACACAATGCCTCATAGACAAAGCAGCAGCATGCCCATTGGGATCAGGAGCCACCATTTCAAAAGCATCATTCGACATACCGAAACCAAGTAATTCAGCATGTATCTTTGCTCCCCGTTTCCTGGCATGTTCCAGCTCTTCCAGTATAATAACACCGGCTCCCTCTCCCATGACGAATCCGTCCCGATCCTTATCAAAAGGACGGGAAGCTTTCTGGGGATCATCATTCCGGAAAGAAATTGCCTTCATAACGGCAAATCCCTGGATCCCGATAGGATTAACAGCAGATTCTGCGCCGCCTGCAATCATTACATCGGCCCGGCCGACACGGATTATATCCATAGCAACCCCCAAAGCATGATTGGAAGTGGCACAGGCAGAGGAAACTGAATAATTGGGGCCTTTTAAATTATATTTGATCGCTACTTTTCCAGAAGCCATATTGGTGATGATCATAGGAATAAAAAATGGACTGACCTTGGAAGTTGCAATAAAACTTTCAGTATTATCTTTAAATACGGATATCCCGCCTATACCGGACCCGATAATAACGCCTGTTCGTTCGTTATCAATATTATCACTGTTCAATCCTGCATCCTCATACGCCATGGAGGCAGCACCTATGGCAAACTGAAGAAACTTATCCATACGGCGTGCTTCCTGCTTAAGAATAAACTTTTCAGGGTCCCAATCCAATACTTTACCTGCAATACGGCATCGGAATTTTTCAGGATCAAAATCATCTAATAAAACCACACCCGATCGTTTATTTATCAAGCCATCCTTAAGTTTCTCAATACCCACGCCAAACGGGGTAACAGCTCCCATTCCGGTAATTACAACCCGTCTACTCACGATCCACCTCCGAATTTAATTACATAATTACAGAATCAGTTTTATATAAACTGATCATATAATCAAGCAATTAAAACAAAGGTCTTCATAATCATCATATTTACAATAAAACAGAATGATTACGAAGACCTCCTATCACAATAAAAACAATTATAAATTATTTTCCTTGAGCTTCTAAATATTTTACAACATCGCCAACTGTTTTTAATTTCTCAGCTTCTTCATCGGGAATACTCATACCGAACTCTTTTTCAAAAGCCATTACCAGTTCAACAGTTGCTAATGAATCAGCACCTAAATCATCAATAAAAGATGCTTCCTGTTTTACTTCATTAGGGTCAACACCTAATTCATCCACAATGATCTTTTTAACTTTTTCAAAATCAGCCATTATCATTACCTCCTAATTAATAATTCATTCTATTTTTTTTTCTTTGCACTTTCACGAATAAGATGTGAAGCGATAACTTCTCTCTGGATCTGGTTTGTTCCTTCATAGATCTGTGTGATCTTGGCATCACGCATATATTTCTCTATAGGATACTCTTTCATGTATCCGTAACCGCCAAACAGCTGGACACAATCTAAAGTAACTTTCATAGCTACATCAGAAGCAAACAACTTGGCCATAGCAGAATATTTAGCTACATTCTTGCCGCCGTCATCTATGACCTTAGCGATATTATATGTCAAGGCCCTGGCTGCCTCAATATGAGTAGCCATATCGGCCAGCATGAACTGAAGGGCCTGAAAGGAGATGATCTTCTTCCCGAACTGTTCCCTGGTCCTCATATATTCAATTGTTTCATCGAGCGCTCCCTGGGCAATACCAATCGCCTGGGCTGCAATACCGGGCCTGGAAGTATCAAAGGTCTTCATCGCAACGATAAATCCCATTCCTTCCCTTCCGATCAGATTCTCTTTCGGGATCTTGCAGTCATCAAAGATCAGCTCCCGGGTCGCACTGCTCCGGATACCCAGCTTATCCTCTTTTTTCCCGAAAGTAAATCCGGGTGTATCCTTTTCTACGATAAAAACAGATGCCCCTCTTGCTCCCTTTGTCTTATCGGTCATGGCAACGACCGAATAAATCTCAGCCTCCCCGCCATTGGTGATCCATTGTTTCATACCATTAAGAACATAATGATCTTTTTCCAGTTTAGCCGTTGTCTGGATATTACCGGCATCACTCCCGGCATTTGCTTCTGTTAAACCAAAAGCAGCCAACTTCTTGCCTGAAGCAATATCAGGAAGATACTTTTTCTTCTGTTCCTCGGACCCTGAAAGCAGGATCGGAAATGTCCCTAATGCACTGGCAGCATAACTTACGGCAATACCGGCGCAAACTTTACTTAATTCTTCTGTTGCCAGACATAATTCCGTAACACCGGCTCCAAATCCGCCGTACTCCTCCGGAATATATAATCCGAAAAGGTCAGCCTGAGCAAGGGCTTTCATAACATCCCACGGAAATGTTCCTTCTTCATCATATTTAGCCCTTACCGGCCTTGCCTTTTCTTCAGCGATCTGATGTGCCATATCTTTAATCTCTTTCTGGACATCATTTAAAAAATGATCAATCATCTTTCATCCTCCATTCATTCACATATAAACAAAAGACCAAGTGAATACCTGATCTATAATTATTTTTGTACTTTAATTTTCAACTTAACAGCTATTACTGGAAAAATCACATAACCATACCGCCATCCACCACAATAGTCTGGCCGGAGATATAATTAGCAAGATCAGAGACCAGAAATAGAGTCACATTGGCTACATCATCAGGAGTACCCATCTTTCTCATTGGGATCAGTTTTAAATATTCTTCCCGAACTTTTTCAGGCAGTTTCTGGGTCATCTCCGTTTCAATAAATCCCGGAGCAACGGCATTACATGTAATATTTCTTACTGCAAATTCTTTTGCAGTTGTTTTTGTCAAAGCAATGATACCGCCTTTACTGGCCGAATAATTCGCCTGCCCGACATTCCCGATCATTCCGATGATAGAAGCAATATTGACGATCCTGCCGTATTTCGCTTTCATCATATAGGAAGAGACCACTTTTGTAAAATTAAAAGTCCCTTTTAGATTTACATTTATTACAAAATCCCAGTCTTCAGGGGTCATCCTGAGCATCAGGGTATCACGGGTCACCCCGGCATTATTAACAAGGATATCTATCTTTCCGAAACTGTCAATGATCGATTTGACACATTTTTCCACTGAATCATACTTAGAGACATCAACATCCAGGGGAAGAGCTTTATTCTTGTATTTTTTTTTTATCTCCTCAGCAGTAGCTTCAGCCTCTTTCTTCATAAGATCAGCAACAACGATATCGCACCCGGCTTCAGAAAGGGTCTCCACGATGGCCTTCCCGATCCCTCTTGCTCCACCGGTCACAACAGCTGCTTTTCCTTTCAAATTAATACTCATTCAATGAGCCTCCTTTAGTTAAACAACAGATAAAAATTAAACCTATATTAATAAATAAATATTTAATGGCAACTATTTTTTCTCACACTCTATGATGCCTTTCCCAGTGCAGCCAATTCAATTTACTGACACCAAATTTCTTTAATTCTTCAATGATCTTCTTATTTACATTGTTTTTTATAAAATCAACACCCACTTTTATACCGTTTTTTATCTCTTTACTGGTAGAATTACCATGAGTAACCACACACAATCCTTTCAATCCCAGCAAAGGAGCTCCGCCATACTCTGCGTAATCGACCTTCCTCTTTAATTCGTTAAAAACTTTCATCATCAACAGGGATAATCCTTTAAAGATGATACTCTTCTTTATTTCATTCTTCAATATCTTATAGACTGTTAAGCCGACCCCTTCCACGGCCTTTAGGAGGATATTCCCTGTAAACCCGTCACATATAGCCACATCGACACTGTTATCAAAAATATTCCTTCCTTCGGTGTAACCGATAAAATTCAAGGGAAGCTTCTTCAGAATATGATAGGCTTTTCTGGTAAGCTCCGTTCCTTTGGACTCTTCCGTTCCATTGCTTAAAATAGCGATCTTTGGATCTTTAATTCCCCAAACTTTAGAGGCATAGATCGAACCCATGACAGCAAATTGAACCAGGTTTATCGGCTTACATTCCGGATTAGCACCGGCATCAAGCACGGCTGTATACCGGTTTGATTTAGTAGGAAATGTACCTAGAATAGCAGGTCGGGAAACTCCTTTGAGCCTTCCTAAATTCATGAAGGCTGCGGCAAAGGTTGCCCCGGTATTACCGGGAGAAACAAATCCATCAGCCACACCATTTTTCACCAGCCGGGCACATACAAGTACGGAAGCATCGGGTTTGGACTTGATAGCCACGGTGGGTGATTCCTTCATTGTAATAACTTCCTTGCTGTGAACCACTTCCACCCGATTGATATCATAGGCATAATGAGTTAATGCGTCCGTTATTATAGCTTTATCCCCTACCAGGATCAGGTCCGCTTCCGTCTCCTTCAGGGATTCTAACGCTCCCGCAATCAAAACATCAGGCGCACGTTCTCCACTCATCACATCGACTGCAATCTTCATAAATTATTTTTTCTCTTCTTTTTTAGCTTTGACCTTTTTAATAATAACCTTCTTGCCTTTGTACATTCCGCATTCCGGACATACTCTATGCGGCATCTTTAAAGCACCGCAATTAGGGCAAGGAGTTAAATTAGGAGGGGTAATCCTTAAATAATTGGCCCTCCGCGACCGAGATCTGGCCTTTGAGCTTCTATACTTCTGTTGTGCCATAATAATACTCCTTTTATAATTTTCCTGTTTCCCATGAAAATTCCGGGAAAAAGAAATTTACTTCAAATTTAGAGGTCTCTATTCCATCTGAAGCATGAATCGCGTTCTTCGAGAGATCGTCCCCAAACTCATATCGTATGGTTCCTTTTTTTGCTTTTTCAGGATCAGTATCACCCACAAAATTCCTGATATTCGTTATCACATAATTACCTTCAAGAACCATTGTGATACATTTATCAGATGTCATAAAATCTATCAGATCCTTAAAAAAAGGCTTTCCTCTGTGAACATAATAAAAACTTTCCGCTTCTTCCCTGCTTAACTGGATCATCTTTATACCAAGAATAATAAACCCTGTTTCTTCGATCCGGTTAATGATCTTTCCTACATTTTTATCTTTCACGGCATTCGGTTTAATAATTACAAGGGTTCTCTTAATCACAAAAAACCACCTTTTTCCTTTAGAAAATATTATTTCACAAGGAATACGACTGATCATATCCCTTTTTATACGTAAATATATCACTGGATATGCTTAATGATGTTATCATATAAAAAAATATTGTCAAGCGAAACTTTACTCAACTATTCCTATAATTTCTAATGCATTAATTGCGTGATACAGGCCACGGATACAATATCATCCTTTGTACAGCCTCTGGAAAGGTCATTAACAGGCTTTGCGAGCCCCTGTAAGATCGGGCCGACAGCTTTTGCTCCTCCCAGATACTGAGTCAATTTATAAGCAATATTCCCCGAGTTCAGATCGGGAAATATAAGTATATTCGCCTTTCCGCCTACAGGACTTTCCGGAGCCTTCTTTTTTGCTACCCTCTCAATTAATGCCGTATCTGCCTGAAGCTCCCCGTCCAGGATCAATTCCGGCATTCGGGTCGATGTTAAAGCAGTTGCCTCAACCACCTTTTCGACGAACGGATGCTTGGCACTGCCCTTGGTAGAAAAGGAGAGAAAGGCCACCTTCGGTTCTGCATCGATCAGTTGTTTCATGGATTCAGCCGTTGAAACTGCAATATCCGAAAGCTGAAGGGCTGAAGGGTCCGGCACAACCGCACAATCAGCAAAAAAAAGGAGGCCGTCTTCACCGTAAATATTGTCAGGTACAACCATGATAAAATAGCTGGAGACTGTTTTTATCCCTTCTTTACATCCAATAACCTGGATAGCTGATCGAACAACATCACCGGTCGCATTCATTGCACCGGCTACCATCCCGTCAGCATGTCCCATTCGGACCATCATAGCACCAAAATAGAGCTCATTCTTCATTGTTTCAGCAGCTGTGGAGCTTGTGATGCCCTTCTCTTTTCTTAATTGATAATACTCATCAGAAAATTTTTCAAAATATTCACTCTTTTCAATAGAGGTAACTTCAATTTTCTGATCTATCTTCAGCTCTTTTGCCTTTTTGTAAATATACTCTGTATCCCCGCACATGATGATCTTTCCGACAAGCCCTTCCGAGATCAGCATTTCAGCTGCCTGATACATCCTCTCATCTTTATATTCAGGAAGAATGATCATCCTGGGGCTTTTTCTGACCCTTTCTTTAATAATCTGTATAAAATCCATTTTTTTATTTTGTTTTTAATTTTTTCGTCAGTGCTTTTACAACTATATCAGGAGCATATCCTTTAACACTGCCGCCCAACCTGGCAACTTCTTTGACCAGGGAAGAACTGATAAATGAATATTTTTCGTTTGTCATTAAAAAGACGGTCTCCATATCAGGAAACAGCTTTTTATTCATTGAAGCATAGGCCAGTTCATAATCAAAATCCGTAAAGACACGCAGTCCCCTTATAACGATATTTGCTTTTCTCGTCTTCAAAAAATCGACTAATAATCCATTAAAAAAATCGATCCGGATATTCATTGTTTTATTGTCGTTTATTACTTTCTGTAAAAAATGAACACGCTCCTCGATCGTAAAAACAGGATTTTTTTCGGGATTATTAGCTACTGCCACAATGACCTTCTCGAATATACTGGCAGCCCTGTTAATAATATCAATATGCCCATATGTCACTGGATCAAAGGTTCCCGGATAAATAGCTATTTGACGGTTCTTTTTCATTGTATTCATAATGACGTGAAAATGAATATATTGATTTAAAAGGGTTTGTCAATAAAAAAAAGGGATCAGGTTTTGAAGATGTTTATTCTCGGGGGTCAGACCTTGAAATTTGAATGTTGTAAAGCAACATTCAAATTTCAAGGTCTGACCCCAAATTATATATACTCCCAAAACCTGATCCCTAATACTTCTTCATGATCCTGTTAATTTTTGCTTCCATCTCCTTTAACCCGGTCCTCAAGTCCTTTTTCCCGATATAGATATGATCAATATCGGGAAACGCCTCATCCACAACCTCAGACCAGTAAGGGACCATGATCGTCTCCGGTATGGCATTCTTTTCGATCTGTACAAATAATGATATATTCTGCGGAGGAGGATTAAAATTGTTTTGTGCAATGCTTCTTAAGGACGGAACACAATTCTTCATTTCAGCCAGTATCTTCTGCCCCTCGATACCGCAATAATACTTTACAAATTCCCATGCTTTCTCTTTTTTTTGGCTCTGCTCTGCTATGTAGAGGCCTCCAACACCGATGGTG
>JAHITG010000185.1 GCA_018817865.1 Spirochaetota bacterium | reverse complement strand
GCAAATTTTTTCTATGCGCGAATTGAAAGACTATATAGGACAGCGAAAATAAAAGTTTATAAGGTCCAATAATAAATTTGCAAAAACGAGAATAGATTAACATGGCAGGAAGAAAACCCAAACCGACATATTTAAAACTTATAGCTGGCAATCCGGGCAAGAGACCATTGAACGAAAACGAGCCAAAACCGGACAAGGTTATTCCGATATGTCCTGAACATCTTATGGGCGGTGCAAAAAAAGAATGGGAGCGGACAACAAAACTACTTGATAAGATTGGGATATTAACAGAAATAGATGGTGATGCTTTAAGTATTTACTGTCAGCTTTATTCTGATTGGATAAAATTACAGAAGGAGAAAAACAAACCCAATTTTGTATTTTCTGATGATAGGGGACGCAAGAATCCTCTTATGACGATACAGAATGAACTTGTTAGGGATATTAAATCTCTTTGTGCTGAGTTTGGTATGACACCTTCGAGCAGGTCGAGGCTATCGGTACCGGGCATCCCTAAAAAGAACAAATTTGATAATATTTGAAAAGGTATAACAAAATATGAAATATCCACATGTTGATGCAGCTAAAAAATATGCCGAAGATGTTATTTCTGGTCGGATAGATGTTTGTAGATGGGTAAAATTAGCATGTAAAAGACAATTAAAAGATCTGAAAAAATATAAAAAAACTGGAAAAAAATATCATTTTTCTGAAAAAAAAGCAGAAAGAATATGTAATTTTATTGAATTATTACCACATATAAAAGGAGAGTGGGCACGGCGAAAAGAGTTAATAAAGCTAGAACCTTGGCAATCTTTCATATATACAACGGTATTCGGATGGATGAAGAAAGACGAAAATAGAAGATTTAGAACAGTTTATATTGAAGTCCCTCGAAAAAATTCAAAATCAACCATGTCGAGTGGGGCCGGATTGTTCATGTTGACTGCTGACAATGAACCGGGAAGTGAGGTTTATTCGGCGGCCACCACGAGGGATCAGGCACGAATAGTTTTTGATACAAGTCAGAAAATGGCTCGGCAAGAAAAAGATCTTCGTGAACGTTTTGGAGTACAGGTAAACGCTCATAATATTAATGTGATTGAAACTGCAAGTAAATTCGAGCCATTATCTGCTGAGGGCAATTCGCTTGACGGTCTGAATGTTCATTGTGGGATTATTGATGAACTTCATGCTCATAAAACAAGACAGGTCTTTGATGTTATTGAAACTGGAACGGGCGCGCGAATTCAGTCTCTTTTGTGGCTGATTACTACTGCCGGCAGTGATAGGTCGGGAATCTGTTATGAACAACGGACATATTTAACCAAGATTCTTGAAAACATAACAGAGGATGATACTTATTTTGGGATAATTTACACGATTGATGACGGTGATGAGTGGACCGATCCGAAAATATGGGCAAAAGCAAATCCAAATTATAATGTAAGTGTTTATCCTGATGATATTGCTCGGTTGTGTAAAAAAGCAACTCAAATGCCGTCGGCGCAAAATAATTTTCTTACTAAACGTCTGAATATTTGGGTTAATGCGGATACTGCGTGGATGAACATGCTTTCATGGGATAAATGCGCGGATCATTCATTAAAAATTGAAGCATTTGAGAAAAAGCCGTGCATAATTGGTGTGGACCTTGCCAGCAAGGTTGATATGGCAGTGATGGCGCAATTATTTCACGAGAATGGACATTATCATGCTTTTTTACATTACTATTTGCCGGAAGAAACCGCCGAAAATAATACAAATTCTCAATACTCCGGATGGTCAAGACAGGGCTTATTAACATTGACGCCCGGGGCTGTGATCGATTTCACATATATTGAAGATGATTTAAGGGATTTATCAAAGCGATTTGCCGTTAAAGAAATTCCATACGATCCATTTCAAGCAACAGAATTTTCAACACGGATGGCAAATGAAGGATTTCCAATGATTGAAATGAGACCGACGGTTTTGAACTTTTCGGAACCCATGAAACAATTAGAAGCCCTTGTATTGGATAGCAAATTTCATTTTAATGGAGATCCGATTCTGACCTGGATGATTTCAAATGTAGTTTGTCATTTAGATAATAAAGACAATATTTATCCCAGGAAAGAACGTCAAGAAAACAAAATTGATGGTGTTGTAGCTACCTTAATGGCATTAAATCGATGGTTGGCAAATCAACCAAAAGAATCTATTTATGAGAAACGCGGACTTTTGGTTATATGAATTGGTTCAAGGCGATAGATCCAAAAGATTTAATGGCGTTTATAGGCATTGCAATTATGGGAGTAGGTTTATGGATGAGACAACCATGGATAAGTTTAACGGTTGTCGGGGGGATTATCCTTTTTATCGCAATACTTTGGAGTAGACAATAAATGGGCATATTAAGCGTGGCATTTGAAAAAAGGGCGCATCCCTCATCAGATATAAATTGGGCATTATATGGATTGACACCGCCTGAAGGATCTTATACCGGAAAAAATATAACCGAAGAAAATGCACTTGATTCAACCGCATTTTTTAATGGTGT
>JAHITG010000184.1 GCA_018817865.1 Spirochaetota bacterium | reverse complement strand
ATTCAAGACAGATTATATGTTCCGGTCCGTGCTTTTACCTAAAGGTGATTATACTTTGACCTTTAAGTTTCACAATAATTATATTTACCTTGTTACGGTGATCATACATTACGGGCTGACTTTGCTGGCGATCTGTCTGATCGTACTTTTATTAAAGAAGAAAAAGGCTGATGAGCAGTAAAAAGAAGAAGCATCTATTAAGGATAGTACAGTTTCTGATCACGGGCCTCCTGCTTTACTTTATCTTCAGGAAGATTGACCTGAATGAAACAAAACAGATTCTTCTTCGGATCGATCTTATAACCTATTTTCTGGCCGTGCTGGTTACGATATTCGGATTCCAGTTCTTCTATGTGCTCCGGTGGAAGGTGCTTCTAAAGTATAACGGCATTACTTATCCTTTTATTGATCTTTTAAAGTATCATTTTTTAGCCGTGCTTTCACAGAATTTTCTTCCTTCCTCTATTGGAGGGGATGTGGTCAGAGGGCTTTTTACGGCAAAGAAAGGGGAGCGGGTGAAAGCGATCAATGTGATCCTCTTTGCCAGGGTCTTCGGGCTCTTTGTCCTTCTGATAATTGTCTTGTTGACCATGATCTTTATTGATAATCCCATTATTAACAGGTTCAAGATCTTTATCTTCTCTGCCTTCCTTTTGATCATGATCCTGGGGGGAGTTTTCTTCTTTTTTAACAGTTCTTTTAACAGAATACTCAACAGGTTTAAAGCATATATATATTTTAAAGAAAAGTTCAGGATACTCGAGTTTTACAGGATCTTTATTTCGTATTTCAGATCACCCCGATTGATCGGACTGCTTCTTCTATTAACCCTGGTGATCCATGTCTCCCCGATCTTTGGTGTTTATTTTATATTTAGATCCTTAGGGATAGCTATCTCGTTACTGGAGTGTATCATATACCTTCCTTTGATTATATTTCTAGTGATCCTGCCTGTTTCCATAAATGGATATGGAATGCGGGAAGGATTGCTTCTCATATCGTTTCAAAGTGTTCTTACAACTGCTTCTCTTTTTAGTTTTTCCATACTCTCTTTTCTGTTTAACCTCTTCTTTCTGATCATATATCTGTTCATTCTGCTTATAAAAAGGAGAAAGAAAGTAACATGAAAGTAAAGGAACACTTCAGAAGATTTTTTTCAGGAATTGATAAACGGTTTTTGCTGAAATTTTATCTTGTTTACGTTAAAGTAACTATCACATTTGAAACAGGAAACTTGGATCAGATATGCACTTTCAGGCAGGTCTGATAGGAAGTTGCTGTTCTGATCATAAACTGTCATCGACCTAATATCAGGTTCCCGCCAATTATATATTTTTTTATCTGAAGGAGCACGATCCATTTGATCTTTAGGGAGAATGAATATTGCTGTGATAATATGCTTTTTTATTTTAAAAGATGGCTGAATTTTTTTATAAACAGGACACTGATAAATTGGTGGCCTTCTTCGGTCCAGTGGATGTCATGTCTGAAATATATTTTATTCCTGTCCTTGTTGATCTTTATTGCTTTGATCGGATCGAGATAAAGAATGTTATACTTTTTACAAATCCTGATAAGTTTTTTATTAGGAAGCAGTCTGTCATAGTCCTCTTTTTTTTTATTAAAATAGAATAAAGCTGATTTATAGTTTTCCTCATAGATCTGTGTCTTTGTGGGAATGAGTATTATAATAAGATGTGCATTCAGTTTATCCCGGCAATATTGGTTCATTTTTTCCAGTAATTTTTCGGTAATAGCCCAGCTTTTTTTTATTAAAGGAGAGGATTTCTTCTCCATTATTTCGAATTCATACTCCAAGTGATGCTTTGATATTTTTTTATTCCGAAAAAACATGGAGAGGATCAGTTTTTTCAGGATAAAATTATTCTTTAACATTTTTATGGACAGATTGTAAAGAGCAGACTTGTAATAGAGGAATTTATGGATCCTGTTGATTAAAGTTATTTTTACTTTATGTTTCATATCTTCTTCAGAAATTGGAAAGTTTGTCAGGATAAGTACATTATTATTTAAATTGAATTTTGGTTTAGAATAGATATTCATCCTGGTTGAATTGTTATCCTGAATATCATTTCCGATATAGAGTCCTGCAATAACAAAATTCGGTTTATAAACTCTTCCTTTTTCCTTCAGATACAGGTATTCCTGGTCTGTGGAGAATCCGGTCACAGCACAGTTGAGGATGTCGTATTTCGGGATCTTCTTCTGGAGCAGAGAAGGTAAGATTTTATCATATTCTACTCCCCATCCCCAAAAAAATGAATCTCCGAGGATGAGTATTCTTTTTTTTGTTTTGGTGGTATAGTTATGTTCTTTATCGCGGAACCCGAGGCTGTTTAATTTAACCTCTGCTACAAAATCATAATCATTAGAGGCCAGTCCTGAAAAATCAGGTTTACCGAGCCAGCCGAACCGTTTATCAGGCCGAAAAAAATTCACATTAGCAACGACCTTTTTGTTGACCTTCTTCCACTGTTGGCTTGTGATCCGGAAGAATCCTTCCAGAAGTAACAGCAGCACCATAAGGGTTACTGTAAAAATTGAAATATTAATTAGAAGGTTCTTAATGGATTTTTTCATTGGAATTAAGTTACATAAAATAATAATTTTGTCAATTTTTTTGGGAAGGAATTTTATCATTGACAAATTTTTTAAATAATATAAATTGTGATACTATTTTTAGAGAGAAGTGTAATTATGCTGAAAAAGATTTGGAAAGCCTGGAAGAAATTCGGGAAATTCATCGGTACGGTTATCGGAACTATCATCTCCACTGTTTTGTATATTGCTGTTGTTACACCTTTCGGGATCCTGGTCCGTCTGAGTACTGACTATTTCCGGATGGACAAAAAGCATAAGACCATGTGGGTAGAGAGAGGGCCCAAGGATCTGACCCTGAAAGAGATGAGGAAACAGCATTAATGAATATACTCGGATTATCATTTTTTTATCATGATTCTGCTGCTGCTCTTTTAAAAGACGGCAAGATCGTTGCTGCGTCCCAGGAAGAGAGGTTTACACGAAAGAAGAATACCCCGGATTATCCGGAAGAAGCCATTAAGTTCTGTCTGGAAGCAGGCAAGATCAAAATAAAAGATATAAATTATATTGTGTTTTATGAAAAACCGTTTGAAAAATTTGAAAGGATCTTTAAATCCCTTCTGACCACTTATCCGAAGTCTATCATATCCTTTAATGATATTTTAACGGCCTGGTTTTCCTCCAAACTTTGGATAGAAGATATTATCATCAATAAAACTAAAGTCGCTTCTGAGAAGATCCATTTTGTAGAGCATCATCTGTCTCATGCCGCCAGTGCTTTGTACTGCTCTCCGTTTAAAGAGGCTGCCCTTTTAACCCTTGATGGTGTAGGGGAGTGGACCACCACGGCCAAAGGGTATGGTGTGGCTGACTGGAACAAGGGAGATAAGAACTCGATTGTCCTTAATAAAGAGATCCGCTTTCCCCATTCTATCGGCCTTCTCTATTCAGCCTTTACCGCCTATCTCGGCTTTAAAGTGAATGAAGGAGAGTACAAGGTCATGGGTATGGCTCCTTACGGAGAACCTAAATATGTGAACAAGGT
>JAHITG010000183.1 GCA_018817865.1 Spirochaetota bacterium | reverse complement strand
TGCACTTTTCAGCTTTAAATAGTGCACTTTTGAAATTTTCCCAACAGCCTATTCCTCCCCCCTTTTTTTAAGTTCCTTAAGATCTATTCATCAAGGATTTCGCAATACTTGTTTTACCAAAATAATCCTTGAAATCTTTGTGAAAAGTATTAGTAATAAAGAACATAAGTTGGTATACCGGTATATGGAAAAAACGGATATTAATAAAGATTTCAGCCTCAGAAAACTGCACTTTTCCACGAATATCGAGAAAGAGATCAGCATAAAAGATCCTCATTTTTATGATTTCTTCGTAAACTCCTGTATGAAAATATTCGGACGCAGGGGAAATGGCTATCGTCACACACAGGACCTGGACTGGAGCGCAGATGACCTGCCTCATATGTCGACCCATGTAACCATCAATAAAAAGAGTACATTGATATCAGCCAATATAGAGGTTTTAAATGAAGCTACCTTCTTTTTAGCCGTAGGCCTCTTCCTCCCATTTTTGTATTATCCTTTCTCCTATCTGATCTTTAAACTGATCCAGTCGTACATGGGTTCTGAAATGAGGTCATTATGGTATTTCAGGATCCCCGGACTCGGCCTGAGTATTGTATTGATCTATTACCTGGTCAGGAAATGGCGCATCCATACTATGAAAAAAGCTTTTATGGATCTGATACTGGCTATTAAAAATTTCCCAAATAATAACAACTATAATACCGGATCTGATGCTTACCAGAATGCACTGTTGGAATCCTTACCGGAAGGAAAAAAAAGGCCCGGCCTCTTTAATATCTATTACCGGATACATACAAAACGCCGGCTCAATCCTCAAATGGATTCCAGTGAAAAAGATGATATCACCAGGAGCATGCAGTATGCTTTAAAAAGGTACTGGAGCCCGTATACGGCCGGATTCATGATAGCCAGCGGATCTGAACGAGACAGGGAGATCTTCTTTACTCCCCGTAAAACAGGGACGGAGATCGAATTTCGAGCCTGTCTGAATGATTTCGTCTCCTTCTTCACATTATTCTCCAGTATAGCCCTGGTTGTGATCAGCATCCTGCTTATAGGGTACCTCCATGTTCATCGGTTCGGGGCAACAGGTGAGACCGGTAATTTCATACAAAATGTTATCCTTGCCAGTATTATATTAAGTTTTCTCGTTGGATCAGGAGTTAATTTTATCAAAAGGGCGATCCGTCTTTATAAATTCAAACTGGGAGCTCCCCACCTTGCCGAACGGCTGGAGGCCTTCATGAATGATACTCCTGTCAGCGACCTGTTCAGAGCAAGAGAAAAAAAATTGAAGGTACAGCATTCTGCTGATATGATATCAAAGACCGATCAGGAAAAAGTAAGATCCTGGCTTAAAAGTATAAATAAAGATCCTTTTATATATATAGAAAAAAAAGAAGATACTTTTATATTCATGGATATAGGTGTAGGCGATGATGATATAAGATACCTTGGAAAGCTGAAACATTTGAGAATATTAATGCTCCAAAATACAAATATTACGGACAGAGGGCTCACATATCTGAAGGATCTGACCAACCTTGAAGAACTGAACCTGAGTAAAAATCGTATTTCCGGATCGGGCCTGGTCTCTTTACACGCCATGAAAAATTTGGAGATCCTGGACCTATCTGAAACGAATGTAACGGATGAAGGAATGAAGAACCTTTTTGCTTTGGTCTCTCTCAAAAAACTGGACCTGTATGATACAAATGTGACAACCCGGGGATTGATCAGTCTGAAAAAACTTGCAAATCTTAATATGATCCGGATCGACCATGAAAAAATTAATGTAACAGAGATACTCCGTGCGGGTGGTGCTCATCTCTTTTCCAGGGAAGAATCTCTGGACATGAGAGAACAGGGAGCCACGGATGATGATCTGAAATACTTAAAGGGATTCAAAAGAACAGGTGATCTCTACTTGAGTAAAAACCGCATTACCGGATCAGGCTTAAACCACCTGAAAGATATGACTTTTTTAAGATCACTGTACTTAAGCTACAATCCTATATCTGATAAAGCCCTTATCCATCTTAAAGATATTAAGAGGCTGAAACATTTATCCCTGGCTTTTTCAAAGGTCACTAAAGAAGGATTGAATGATCTTAAAATATCACTTCCCGGCTGCATCATTAAAAGCAATATAAAAATCAATTAATCATATCACAGATAGAGTTTGAAGAAGGTGATCTCTTTGGGCACACCGAGCCGTAAAGGCACACCGACAAATCCGGCTCCCGGTGAAACGAACAGTATCGTCTTTCCTTCTTTATAGAATCCTTTAGGATAAGGCGTTAAAAGCCTGGCGAATAATTTAAAAGGCAGGGACTGCCCGTCATGAGTATGACCGGCCAGCACCAGGTCATATCCCTCTTTAGATGCTGAAGGCAGGATCTCGGGCCTGTGAGAGAGCAGGATCTTCATGTCCACTTTCGGTGCATTCACAAGCAGTTTTTTAAATACTCCGGTAACTTTAAAGTACCATGCATTACGCCCGATATCCTTTATACCCGCAACAAGTATTTTCTTTCCATTAATATTCATGATCGTTCTTTTCCCATCCAGGACCAGAACTCTATTTCGGGCAACCGCCCTGATCCAGTCCTGATAGCCCCAGATGATCTCATGATTCCCGCTTACATAGCAGACCGGCGCTTTAAACTGTTTCAGCATCGCTGTCACGTCCTCTCTCTGGTCAGCCCTGTTGTCCGCAAAATCACCGGTGATACAGATCAGGTCAGGATCATATTGGTTAACATTCCTGATAACCTTACTGAACCATTTTTTACCCGTGAATGTACCCAGGTGAAGATCACTAAGATGAGCGATCTTTAAATATTTTGAATTATTTGTCTTACTGAAAAAGATCTCGCGCTCTATATACGGAGATTGACACACAGCCTGGTAGAACCCGACAAGGAAGAGGATAAAAGCAAGTGATAACAGGACAATGCTCTTTACGGTTCTCCCTTCCGGAGTCAGGTTCACTGCATGCACTTTTTTATCTTTATCCATTTTCCAATTGATGATCTTAATAAGGACTGCTCTAAAGATCATAAAAATGAACATTAGAAGATCATGGAACACGAGCAGGAAAAAGAGGACCAATATAAAAGAGAAGAATGTACTGCTGAACATTAAAGGCACATCCGAAAAGGAAGATCCTTTTGACATCCGCATAGTATACCCGAAGATCAAAAAATTACCTATCATACCCGCAAAAGGAAATAATATGGCAATGATCTTTACACCCAAAGGAAACTCTGTTTTAAAGAAGAGCCTCCGATAAATATAGATCACTACTAATGCCGTAAAAACAGCTGCGATCAGAAATCCCCAGACAGGAAAATTATTATGCGGTAAAGCAGCTTCGTTATCCATATAAATCACCAAAAATTACTTTAATTGTTCAATAAAGAGTATAGATATATAACATTTATAATAATGTTGTCAATACTATCTTCTTCTTTTAAAGGGTGGAAAAATTAAATAGAGAAAAAAAGAGGCAGCTCCGATGATCACGGACGGGATATTTACGACCCAGGCCGGCACTTCAGGATAGACAAGCTTCTCCAGGTAATGAATAATAAAAGAACCGGTATATGAACTGATACCTGAAAATACCCTCAAATTGATCTCCCAGATGGTTACAGGACAAGGCCTGTCAATAAGGATAAAGAAGGCTACGAAGAGGATCCCGGCCAGATGAACTGTACGAACGGTGATATTATATAAAAACCCTTTGTTCTTACTTAATAATGCAATTACGGTCTTACCGAATCCCCACAGCATAAAGATGATCCAGATGAAGTGCAGAAAAACAAGAAGATCCGCTGATATCCTGTATAGAACCTTCATATAATGATTACTAAGTATAATAAATAAAATCCGCGGCATCAACTATTTATTGACATTAAAAAAACAGTTACTATCATATATAAATGCGAAAATATGGTACACTTATTATACTGTTTATTATTCTCTTCCCTTTAACTCTACCCTGTGCAACAAACGAGGTTGAATTTAAATGGAATTTCCGGGTCAACAAGAACTTTACAATAGATAAATTTACAGCTCAGACTATCACCAAGAACGGTGTCGTGGTGCGGGAAAATGAAATCCGCGATTTTATCATCATTGTCCCGCAGAAGAAGAAAAAGAATATGTTTCCTCTCCTTGGAAATTACTATTCCTACCAGCGTCCTGTCGGATCAAAGGTTCCGTTTCAATTGATCGAAAGCTACAAGCTGGATTTCTCCATGGATGAACAGGGACATTACGAAGTGGATAAAAAATATGTCATGCCTTCTATCAGGAATATCCCTGTCTTCTTGAAAAAGAAACTCATTCCGGGAGAGACATGGCAGGAACAGGGGATCGAAGTGATGGAGTTCAAACCTCCGGTCACTATTCCGGTTGATGTAAATTACCAGTTTACCGGGATAGACACACAAAAATTCGATAAACCCACAGCTAAAATAGTCTTTAATTATATGATCAATCATGTGGTCGATCATAATTATGATGACATACCTTATAAGTTCCTCGGCGCTTCCTACTCTACCCTCTGGTATGACACAGAAAATCAGCTCCCCCTCTATATCGAAAATATATATAACATCGGATTCATTTACAAAGACGGGACTGTCATTCAGTATAAAGGCGACCTCCTGGGGTATTATAACCTGAAAAGAGCGATCGCTGAAAAGGAAAAAGTTAAGAAGGAGATGTATAATAAGTTAAAGAATGAAGATAAAGACCTGAAGATCAAAAAATCAAAGGAAGGGCTTGTCATTGAATTTGATGATATTTACTTTAAATACAACAGCGCTGAATTAACAGATGATGCACAAAAAAAACTGGTCAACATTGCAAGGATATTAGAGAAGTATCAGGACATTAAAGTGATCACCAAAGGTCATACGGATAATATCGGAAGCCAGAGCTTTAATCTGGAACTCTCGGAGAATAGAGCAAAGAACGTACTGGAGTATCTGATCAAAAAGAACGCCTTTAAAAATGATCAGGGTTCTTATAAAGGATACGGAAAAGAGAAACCTGTTGCTGATAATTCAACAAAAGCAGGCCGAAGCAGGAACCGCAGAGTAGAGATCTTCATCAATCCCGAATAGACGCTCCCATTTTTAATAAAAGGCTTTCTCTATAAATTGAAACCTCTTTTTAACTTTTTTCTGTTTCATGGGCTCGTATTGAAAAATGACCTTCTTATTCTTCAACACTTTTATCTGGTACGGTTTCTCCAGCTTTTGGGTCAGCTGGTAAAAGGTCACAAATTCAGCCAGGTCTTCAGCCCAGTTTAGACTGGCATAGGAAGAGGTAAAAGGAGTTTCCTTTAGCTGTTTATAAAAATCAGCAGCCTCACTGATGTTGATCTTGGGGCCGTCATTCATTCCATAATAAGTTATATCACTCCTGTATTTATAATCGTATTTATCTTCCGGTTCGGCATACTCCTCCCAGATATCCTTTGTAAACCTGCTCTTTTTATTTATTTCACCGGTTACTTTTGCCATTACCGGTTCTACATAAGGTGTGATATTATTAACATAATCTACCGCATGAGTGGATTCGTGCAGTAATATATAGAGAAATCCGCTGTGATTCGTCATGCAGTTTATTTTCACGTCGATCTCATCCGTATCCTTTTTAAAGCAGGTCATCTCTTTTTCCGTGATCACCTGGGATATATTCTTTCTTAAAACATCAGGATTAAAGATCATGTAAAAGTATACCTGACCTGTTTTATCCAGCACCCAGTCCGTAACTCCATATCCTAGAAAATTTTCTATAAAATAAATATGGATCAGCCTCCTGCGTAATGTTCTCCTTGTTAAATAAGGCAGCCGAAAAAGGCTGTTCTGTACGAGCTCCTTTTCATTCTTGTTCAGAGTATACTGCTTATAATTATCTTTTTTATCCCACTTCTTCCATGCATTGATCACAAAATGGGGTGCATATTTCACCCTGGAGAGTAATTGTCTGTCTTTATTAAAATCATAATTGGAGAGGATCTTGTCATCCCTCTGCTTGAGCGCTTGTATATCATCCTTACTGAAATCTCCGGAAAAGATCAGATACGCGGGATAAACCAGTAAAATGATTAAAAATAAAAGATATAAATTCTTTTTTACCTTCATTATAACATCTCCTTTTTAAGCTGTGCAAGCCTTATAAAGTATAACAGATTAAATATATATAAAACAATTATAGAATCAAATATTTTATGCCTTAAGGGGTCAAACCTTGAGAATATATGAAATTGGGGTCAGACCTTGAAATGTGAAAGTTGCCCTGCAACTTTCACATTTCAAGGTCTGACCCCCGAGGTTTTATTTTTTCAAGGTCTGACCCCGATACATCAATTCTTTATAATCTCTTCAAGCCTGTTAAAGAGTGTATGGTCATAATCCTCACGAAGGGAAACATCCAGTATGTCATACAGTTTTTTAAGCTGTTTCATGATCTGATCAACGCGATGGTCCTTTTCAACAAGCAGGTACATTCTGCTTTTACTGCCGTCACCTATCTGGCCGCAGAGGATCCCTTCCAGATTGAACCCCCGCCTGGAGAAAAGTCCGGTTATATGCGACATCACACCCGGATGGTTTTGGACAGTTAATTCGATGATCGTATTCGGTAAACTACTCATTTTTCTCACCTCCTATCATCTCATGATTTCCCGCTCCCGGCGGAACCATGGGAGTAACATTCTCGGTATGATCGATCGGGATCGTAACGATACAGGGGCCCGGTTCACTGATCGACCGGGACAGGATATCTGCAGGGTCATCCTCTTTTCCCAGGTCATAACTCTTTATATGGAAACCCTGTGCAATAGCCTTAAAATCCGGGTTGGAATCAAACTTCGAAGCCATATAATTCTTCTCATAGAAGAACTCCTGCTGCTGCCGGACCAGGCCCAGATGGCCGTTATCCAGTATCAGAACAGTAACATTCAAATTCAGTTCGGATAAGGTAGCCAGCTCCTGGATATTCATTAAAAAGGAACCGTCACCGCTGATGCAGATGATGCGCCTGTCAGGATGGGCAAGGGCCGCTCCGATCGCAGCGGGCATCCCGAACCCCATGGTGCCGAGGCCGCCCGAAGTCAGTAATGTGCGGGGAGAACGGAACGGATAGATCTGAGCCGTCCACATCTGGTGCTGGCCGACATCCGTCGTGATGATCGTATCGCTATCTGCGATCCGTCCGATCTCTTTTATGATGTTGAGAGGGTTCAGCGGGTCTTTATCCTCCGGAATGATAAAAGGATCCGATTGTTTGATCTTTTCTATTGTTGAGATCCAGTTCCATCGCTTATTTGAGTTGATCAGCGGAAGTAAACTTTTCAAAGCCGCATTGATATCCCCTATAAGGGAAAGATCCGCTTTCTTGATCTTGTCAATTTCAGAGTGATCAATATCAATGTGTATGATCCTGGCATCAGGACAGAACTTCTCAACCTTACCTGTTGCCCTGTCATCAAAACGGACCCCGAAAGCAAGCAGAAGATCAGCTTCGTTCAGGATCTTGTTCGTATAACGGGCCCCGTGCATTCCCAGCATACCGAGAAAGAGCGGATCATCAGGCGGAAAACACCCCAGTCCCATAAGCGTACTCGTTAATGGGATCGAATTTTTATTGGCCAGGTCGTATATCATCTCATGGGAACCAGAACTGGTGATCCCACCCCCTATATAGAGCAATGGCCTTTTAGACTCATTGATCAGCTTTGCTATTTCCTCGATGCGGGCTTTATCGATCTGTTGCCTTTTATTTTCTCTTTTCAAGTCCGGCCATTTGTCAAACGTGATCTGCTGTTTCTGGATATCTTTTGGAATATCAATGACAACCGGCCCGGGACGCCCTTCTTCAGCGATCCTGAAGGCTTCCGGAATGACCGTAAAGAGCTCTTCCGCATCCCTGATGAGAAAATTATGTTTTGTGATGGGCAGCGTCATACCGTACGTATCAACCTCCTGAAATGCATCCGTACCGATCAGCTTCAAAGGGACCTGGCCGGTGATCGCGATGACCGGGATCGAATCCAGTTTCGCATCCGCAATAGCGGTCAGAAGATTGGTAGCTCCCGGCCCCGAAGTGGCAAAACAGACAGCTGCTTTTCCCGTGGTCCTGGCCATACCCTGGGCAATAAAACCGGCACCCTGCTCGTGGCGGGTGAGGATATGTCTTATTTTACTCTTTGAAAGGGCATGATAGATCGGCAGATTGGCTCCCCCGGGGATACCGGCGATCGTCTTTATACCATGCCTTTCCAGCAGTTCTATTAAAATTTCTGCTCCTGTATATTTCATTTTTTTTCTCCTTTAATATAAATTTATGTGTATTTCAACTTATCCGGTTATATATATTAATACTAACAGTTCGGGATCAAATTTTAAAGTTTCATCTTTTAGCTTTCCCATTTTATCCTCCTGGATCTTAAATTAATTACTGAACTTTATCGAGTATTGATAAAATTCAGTAATTGAAAAAAAAAGCCCCTGTCGGCTTACACCAACAGGGGCTTTCTATTTTAACTTAATTTTATCTTCTAAATATTTATCCCATCGGTGTAAACATGCAAGTGCTTTCTACTACTACATTTACAAGCTCATTTAATAAGTGCATCTTGCTGTTTTGCTTCATTGCAATCACCGTATGGTCTCCTTCCTCCATTATATAATTGATAATAATATAACAGAAGAGATCCTAAAAGTCAAGTTCTTTTTGAAAAGATCTGACCGAAAAGAACCAAAAATGTTTTTTATACATTTTTGGTTCTTAACTTTACTTTTCAACCCAGGGGTATCTCTGATACACCTGGGTTATCTATGATATGAAAAAAAGAAGTGCATCAAAACAGAAGGAGAACTTCCGGACAATCAATAGCCGAGGAGAAGAACTATATATCCGATCCCGATCCCTATTATAAAATTTATCAGCTTGATCAATAATGAATCCTTAATACTGTAGGAGAGAAGTGGCAGCATGCCATGTCCGTTCTGGATTATAGAGCTGGTCAAGAGGACTGAAAAAGGGATCAGCCCCCTGGAGAACATCATAATAAAGATCATATGGGGCCCTGACTGGGGGATAATGCCAACCAGCCCCGCGATCAGAAGGACCAATACCATATTAGAACTTAAAAAGGCTTCCAGATCCAGGAATTTAAGGCCGAGCTCGACCAGGAGGATGGCACTGAAGCTCCAGAGGAATATTTTACCGATATGTTTTTTAACAATATGATTCCAGATGTGTTCTTCCAGGAAATGGTCCGGTACCGTTATAACAATAAATCCGGCTAACCCGGAAAGGACAAGGAATGTGATCCTTTCCCATCCCCATTCATTATCATGGCCGATAAACCCTTTAAAAACAGCATAGACCGCACTGGCGATCATGACCATAAGAAGTAATCTTACAAAGGATATCCTTTTTATCTGCCCGATCACCTCTTTGATGTTAAAACACCGGCACGTATCCTCCTTGTGAATTCCGGAGAATTGACACTCCCTGCTTAGTTTTATTTTTAATGCGGGCAGTAGTTTATCAATAATAATGGCAGAAAGTATCCCGATCATAAAAAGTATACTGATCAGTAAAAGAGCCTTGCCCGGAAAGAGGGAGAGCATGATAAAGGCTTCATCCCCGCTTGTAGCGATCATTCCTCCCAGAAGAGCGCCAAAGGTCAAAAGGCCCCTTATATAAAAGGAGACATTCATGAAGGCACCCAGGCATCCGGGAGTGGCCCCCAGAAAAGAGGCCATGAAATACTGCCTGAATTTTCCTCCTTTGATAAGCCGGTCCATCTTTCCCTTTGTCAGGACGCTGAGGTAATCGATCATCATCATCATCATGAAGACGAAGAAAGTGATCATAATGCCGTTCTTTAAACTGTGTATTAACGGTTCTGTCATAGGATTACCCCCGGATATAAAGAATATATCAATTAAAATTTAAAGTCAATACATTGTTAATTGCCTGAATCAGATAAAATC
>JAHITG010000018.1 GCA_018817865.1 Spirochaetota bacterium | reverse complement strand
TAATATTATAATTTCCTGTGTCAACTTTAATTCAAATATTTTTTTATTTTTAGTAATAATGCTGATTCAAGACAAAATGTCTGATTTTACAAAACCTCCAATAAAAACAGGAGGCAGGACTGACAAATCCTGCCTCCTGTTGAAAAGCAAAGAAAAAAACATTACATATAGCTCTTTTGTTTTTTATGCAAAAGGGCCATTGCAAAAGAGAAGATAAACTTGAAAAGTGCTTTATAAAGATGGCTTACTTTAACTTGATTATTCCAAGTGCATTTAAAATGCACTTGGAATTGAAAAAGCAAAGTTAAGAAACCAAAATGCATATAAAGCATTCTGGTTTCTTTTCGGCCATACCTTTTTCAAAATGAGCTTGACAAATTATTTTTATGAATTAAATTAACAATATGAATATCATAATAACAAACAATAACTGGTGGCTTTTAAAATTATGTGACCCGTGGCGCGGATAGTAAAAAGAAATAATATTTATTTTTAAAAGCTGCGGGTGAGAAAGATCATCCGCAGCTTTTTTTATTTTTGGAGGTATTATAATGAAGATCACGCCTTTATATAAAGAGATATATTCCGACCAGGAAACACCAGTATCCGGATTCCTGAAACTGACAGATAATAATTCCAAACCGGGATTCCTGCTGGAGAGCAAAGAGAAGGTTGAACATATAGGCCGTTATTCTTTAATGGGGGTCTTTTCAGATAAACGATTTGAATTTTCCGAAGAGCCCTTCACAGAGCTGAAAAAAGTATTGAATTCCATTACCTTTGACCAGGGAGACCTCTCCCTGCCATTCTCAGGAGGGCTGATAGGTTATTTCTCTTATGATTCCATCCAGTACATCGAAAACCTTTCATTAAAAAATCCCGATACACTGAAACTGCCTGAAACCCTCTTTATCCTCCCTGAAATATATCTCGTCTTTGATCATTTTCTCAATAAAGGATATCTCTTTACGCTGATCAACGATTCAGGAAAAGATACGGACCTGAGCTATTCCAAAGAGACCGGAACAAGCATTCTGAACTATTACGATAAAAAATTCAACAACACCATTTCAACAGATGAACTCAAACCTTTGCCATTAAAAAAGGACCTGAAACTCTACTCTAATTTTTCAAAACAGGATTTCATGGAGATCGTAAAAAAAGGAAAAGAGTATATCATAAACGGCGACATATTTCAGACCGTCCTTTCCCAGAGGATCAAGATCCCTACGGAAAATTCGGGATTTAATATATACCGAAACCTGCGTACGATCAATCCTTCCCCTTACATGTTCTACTTTAATTTTAAAGAATATGAGCTCATCGGTTCGTCTCCGGAGATCCTGGTCAAGAAAACAGGATCAAAAGCCATTCTTAAGCCTATAGCAGGAACAAGAATACGGGGTGTTAAGAAAGATGATGAACTTGGAAGAGAACTTTTAAGTGACGAGAAAGAACTGGCAGAGCATACCATGCTGGTGGACCTTGCCAGGAATGACCTCAATCGTGTCGTAGATCACAGTACACTGGAAGTTACCCAGCTTTATGGCATAGAAAAATACTCTGCCGTGCTTCATATTGTTTCAGAAGTCGTTGGCAGATTAAAACCCACCTTTGACAGTGTGGACCTCTTTAGAGCCACTTTTCCCGCGGGAACAGTAACAGGAGCCCCGAAGATAAGGGCCATGGAGATCATCGAAGAGCTGGAGAACATAAAGCGGAGTATCTATTCAGGCGGTATCGGGTATTTCTCCTTTAACGGGGACATGGATTTCTGTATCGCGATCAGAACGATCATAAAAAAAGGGAATACGGTCTATATACAGGCTGGAGCCGGGATCGTAGCCGACTCCATTCCTGAAAAAGAGTATGAAGAGACTTTAAATAAAGCAAAAGCATTGATACAGGCAACTCATTTTAAAGAGGTGAAAAAATGAAGACCTTATTCAATAAAATTTTCTTTTTTACTAATAAACCAGGCACCCAACAAACCAGAAAAAGGGGGGTATTATCATGATCTTAATTATTGATAATTATGATTCTTTTGTCTATAATATTGCTCAGTATATAAGTGAATTTGAAAAAGATATCCATATCTTCAGGAACGATAAAATAACCATACCTGAGATCGAGAAACTGAATCCCGATGCGATCATTCTGTCACCGGGGCCAAAACGGCCGGAAGATTCCAAAATATCACTGGATATTATTGAACATTTTCATGACAAAAAGCCGATCCTGGGTATCTGCCTGGGACACCAGGCTATCGGACATATCTTTAATGCCAGGGTCACACATGCCAAAACTCTGGTCCACGGCAAAAAGACCATGATCAAACATACCGATGATGTGATCTTCAAGAATATTCCGAACGAATTTTCAGCCGGCCGGTATCATTCTCTTGCCGTATCAGAAAACAATTTTCCTCATGATATACTGGATATCATAGCCACTAATATTACAGATAACGAGATCATGGGGGTAAAACTGAAAAAATATCCCGTATACGGACTCCAGTTCCATCCTGAATCCATTCTTACGGAACACGGCAAACTGATCTTATCAAATTTCTACAACTTTGTTATCCCTAAGAAGAAAAAAATTAATATTGCAGATATTGCCATTAAGAAACTTTCATTAAAAGAAAATCTGAGTGAAGAAGAAGCGGAAGATATGATGAACGAGATCATGACAGGTCTTGTTGGTCCGGTTCAGATCGCTGCTATCCTGATGGGCTTGAAAATAAAAGGAGAAACAACAGAAGAACTGGTCGGGTCCATAAAAAAGATCAAACAACTGATGAATAAAGTAGAACTGAAGTTACATAATGTGATCGATACCTGCGGTACCGGCGGGGACAGTTTCAACACTTTTAATATATCTACTGCCTCGGCTATAGTCTGTGCCGGTGCCGGTGTCTATGTTGCCAAGCACGGGAACAGGTCCGTTTCCAGCAAATCAGGTTCAGCAGACATCTTCCAGGCATTCGGGGTCAAGATCGATGCAGACAAGAAGAAGATAATACAATGTATTGAACAGGCCGGCATCGGGTTCCTCTTTGCACCCTTATATCATCCGGCTTTTAAAAATGTCGGGTCGGTGAGAAAGGAACTGAAACTCCGGACGATCTTTAATATGATAGGGCCGACGGTTAATCCGGCTAATGTCAAACGGCAGGTCCTGGGTATCTTTTCCCCGGAACTGACGGAAAAATTTGCAGGCATCCTTCAAAGAACCGGAGTTGAAAAAGCTCTTGTTTTTTCCAGTGCCGAATCCATGGATGAAATTTCGACTTTTTCAAAAACCAGGATCTCCTACCTTAATAAGGATGAGATCCGGACTTTTGTCTTTGATCCTGAAAGGTGCGGATTAAAGACCGGCAGGATCGAAGATATCCAGGTAAGTAAAATAGAAGAGAGCAAGTCCATGATCGAAGACATACTGAATAATAAAAGCAGCAACGAAACGGCATTTAATTCAGTCCTCTTAAACTCGGCAGCGGGGATATTTGTAGCAGGTAAAGATACTGATTTTTCAAAGAGTTTTCCTAAATGTATTGAAAAAGCCAGAGAGACCATGAACAGTAAAAAACCACTTGATGCATTGAATAAAATGATCAGGATCTCGAACAGTTAAAGATGAAAGAGAATATACTGCAGAAGATCGTAAGAACAAAGCAAGGTGAACTTGAAAAGTTAAGAAAGAGATACGGTGATATATCAAAAAAGCCCGATCAGAAAAAGAGATCCGGGTTTAAAAAAAATTTTACCGGTATAAAACGGGTAAAGATCATCGCTGAGATCAAACCGGCTTCCCCGTCAGAAGGAGTGATCTTTGATCCCACGGAAAAAAAGATAAAAGAGATCGCCTCACTCTATGCAAAATATCCGATCGGGGCGGTATCCGTATTGACGGATCAGGAATTCTTCCATGGAGC
>JAHITG010000182.1 GCA_018817865.1 Spirochaetota bacterium | reverse complement strand
TCACCTTTTGTAATTTTATCTGGCAAAACAACTCCTAATTTATTTAATAAATTTACTTGCTTCTCTGTAGGCTTTGAACTTCTCCAATCACTATCCTGGTTTAATATATTTACAATATCAATCCTATTTTTATATACCCAACCATCAGCACACATTAAAGCCTCTTCTATACCTTTAAATTCACCCAATTTGTCTATCCTTTTTGTCGCCCATTTTTGATATTTATTAGTAAATTTAGGATCAACTTCCACATATTCTTTATATTTAACTTCATAATGATCTAACATATTCTTACTAATAACCATTTCTGATTTTTCATTTTTCATTTTTGACTTTTCATTTTTCATTTTTGAATCTTCCAACTTTGAACTTTCAGCCCCTAAAAACGCCACAGGCTCAATTTCTTTCTTTTGTGGTATAGAAAGACTAAATCCATCAAAAAACTCAACCCAAGCCAGTTTTGAGGCTCTCATCACCACTTCAGGCAACTTTGCTTGCTCAAATAAACTAACTTCTTTAATTATTTTCTGTATATTCTCATCACTCCAATCTTCTATACTCTCTAAATCATAATTAGGTCTTTCTTTTAATAACCCCTCTGCTTTTTCCACCCAATCCATTACATTTATTTCTTTTTTACTTTTTAACCCTTTAGGCAATCCAAATAACGATGGTAATGATACCAAACTGTTTCTACTTGTATTATCAACAAAATCTATTAATTTTAAATGAGCCTTACCGGGAAATAATCTTAAACCTCTCCCAATACCTTGACTGAAAAAAATCTTACTTTTAGTCGGTCGGCACATCATTACTGTTTCTATTGATGGTATATCAACCCCCTCTGTACATACAGCCACATTACATAAAACCTGTATTTCTTTTTTATCAAACTTTCTTAATATCTCTCTACGCTCATCATTATCAGTTTCTCCCAACACACAACCACTTTTTATATCTGCATTATTAAAATACTCTGATAGACTTTTAGCGTGTTCAACATTAACCGCAAACACTATCGCCTGTGAACCATTAGCTATATCTTTATAACTTGAAACAATCAGTGCATTTCTTTCTTTATTATCAACCGCTTTTGCCAACTCCCCAACCACAAAATCGCCCATAGCTGTCCCAACACCAGTCAAATCACTGGCAGTCGTTACTGAATATGCCTTAATATCACTTAAAAACCCATCCTCAATTCCTTTTCTTATATCATAACTGTAAACAATCTCATCAAAAACAGTGTCTAATCCTTGTCCATCACTCCTACTCGGAGTCGCCGTTACCCCCAATAACAATTTGTCATTATTATCAAAATTTTTGTCGCCTTTATAACATCTAAAATATTTTAATACATTTATAAAAGTACTGCCCAAAATTCTATGAACTTCATCTACTATAATCATCTGGTAGTCATTTGGGTTAAATCTTTGTATTCTCTTACTGTCAGCTCTACCAAGCGTCGGTGCAGATGCAATTACAATATCAGAATTAGTATTAGCCCAATTATTACCCTGTTCAATCTCCACTTTTAATAATGGATCAATCATTAATAATTTGTTCTTAGCTTGTTGTAAAAGTTCTTCTCTATGAGCTAAAATTAATATTTTCTTTTTACTTTCTTTTAAAAAATGCAAAGCTAAAGTAGCAAAACAAACCGTCTTACCAGAAGCTGTTGCCATAACTAAAGCCTGCTTTTTTACACCAGTTTTATACTTATTTATTACAGCTTCACAAGCCTCTTTTTGATAATATCTGAGTTCCATTTCCTTATTTTTTGTTATAATCTTTATGACTATCTTTAATTACAGAAACACTTTTAATAATAGCCTTTTCTATTATGATTATTTCTTTATCTTGTTTAATCTCTATTATTTTAAATTCAATATCTAAATTATCTTTGTTTAATAAATACTTTATATTTTCATCTACTTCAAAATCTAAATTAATATTTTTTTTAAATTTTAATCTTGCCATATTATTTTTTTTCTTTATACCTTTTATAACACTCTTTAAGTTTTTCTTTAT
>JAHITG010000181.1 GCA_018817865.1 Spirochaetota bacterium | reverse complement strand
TGATTAGATGATACGTAACATCTATTCTATCATTAGATAGATGTTTTGGGGAGATATACATAGTTAAATAAATGGTTTTTTTATAACAATAATTAAGGGTCAATCAGACAGGGTAATATATTTCACTTATCTGATGACACGAAACATCAAATATAAGGAGGTGATGAAAGAAAAAAATGTTGTATTAAAAAAAAGGATGCAATTAATTGTATTCAATTTTAATTAAAAATTTGAAGGAGGGATTTTCAAATGAAAACTTTTATTTTGCTTTTTAGTATTATTTTTTTAGCTATGACTGTTCAAGTTAATGCTCAGTCAACTACCTTGCAGGCTACAGCTACTATCCAGAATCAGGTAATCTTTTTTGTGACATTAATCAGTAATGACACAGCTAATACTATTGATTTTGGAACAATTGCTGCTAATGATGTTCCTAATTTAGCTCAAAATGCTGGTGGGAATTACACACGGGCAAATGTTACATTTGCTCTTAACAGTGCAACAGACTGGAGAGTTAAACTTTATACTGACAATACAGCTGTAGGAGCTAATCCATATTTTACAGGAACAGTCAGTACAAATGGTGAACTGAATGATGGTTCTGGTCTGGTTGATACAACTGCAACAGCCAATAGCACAGTTTTAAAATTTTGGAGTGATGCACAGTACATAGATGGAAATTATATTGGTGCACCAAGTTCAGCTTGGAGCGGTTCTGCTTTACAGAGCAGAGTTCCTGTTCCTGCATCTGAAACTACATTATACTACGTAGGTGAAGAGTTAAATAATAACAGTACACCAGATGAAGCTATTACCAATAGCTGGTATGAGGATGATGCTAATGGCGGTTCGGGCCCACATAGAGATTATGATGCTAATGGTGATGGAGATTTTAATGACCAGATTGGTCTTGGTGCTGGTGATGATTTAGGTAATGTTTTTGAATATCCAAGCTGGGTACCAGTCTTTGATGTAGCTTCTCCTAATGTTAAAGAGGTTATGAATAAGGCTATGTCCGGGGCTGCTCAATCAGGAAACTTTAATATTTATTTTGGGATCACAGATGATTTAGCAGGTACCTTTGCAACTGATCAGTTAATTTTTGATTTGACAATTGACTAAACTAATCAGATAAAAAGGGAAGGATTAAACTCCTTCCCTTTTTACTTTTAGGGTAATAAAAATTATAGGATGATATAATGAAAAAATTAAAATATTTTATTTTATTTGTTTGGATCATAGGCGGATTAATTTTTTTAATAACAGATAGTACTACTGCCATGAATATTATTCCCATGAGAGTTTATGAGAAGGTGAAATTGAATAAAAAAGTGACAGGAGAGTATCTGGTCGGTAACAGCCAAAAAGTTCCGGTTCAGATAACCATCCGTAAATCTGATCAGGCAGACTGGTTCAATTTAAAAGAGCAGAAGTTTATTTTAGAACCGGGCATGACAAAAAAGATTCCCTATTCTATTTTGCTTAAAGATAAAAAGAAGAAGGGTGAATATAGATCAGGGACCTTTATTAATCAGATACCGGCTAGTAAGAAAAAGGGATTAGCTACAGGCGCTTCTCTTCAGACGAGGATTACTTTGCCTGTATATATCTTTATTGAAGGGACAGAAGTGATAGATTATAAAGTTAAGAAATTTGATTTGAAAGGTTCTTTTCAAAGAGATAAAAAACTATTAAAGGGTCAGATTAAAGTAGATTTGAATTTTCTAAACAGCGGAAATATTCATTTTTTCAGTGAGAGTAAACTTTCTGTCTATAAACTTGATAATAATCAAAAAAACTTTGTAGGAGAGCAGGCTGTTGAAAAAGCAGTTGTGGTCTTTCCCGAGAAGGATAAAGATATCAGCTTAACTTATAATGGGAGTTTAGAGCCGGGTATTTATTTAGCCCGTATCTTTACCTATTTCAGCTTTGATGAAGCCATTAAAATTGATAATGATGACTTATTAAAGAAAGAGAAAGTATTTAAGAGGGAAATAGAATTTACAATTGAGAAAGACGGAAAATTTTCAATTATAAAGCAAGAATAGTTGAAGGTAGTCTACAGGGAATACTATCTACTTGCTCATTTCAGCATATTATTTTTTTGATGCTGTTAATTATAATGAAGGAGGGATAGTATTATAAAGTAAAACCTGTACGTTTGTCAGAAAATTTAAACGATGGTATTTTCTCTTGTTTTATAGCGAAGAATGGAATATAGTTTAAGTGATGAAAAAAAATATTTTGTTATTAATTTTTGTTCTCAGTTTTTTAATTAATCTCTTCATGATTCCTGTTTATTCACAGTCCTATTATACTAATATTAGTATATTAGCATCAGCTACAATATTGCCTAAACAGGCGCAGGGTGTAACCAATGCGGTTATTATACCTGTTGTAGTCAGAAGCAATCAGTTGATTACTGTATATGCACTGGCTGAAGGATCTCCTACGAATATACAGGTCTTCTTTAACGGTCAACCGGGTGTTTGGTCTTTAAGCGGAGGACCAAATATCTGGAGCAACACTATTAATGCTTTTCCTAATCAGGTCAGCTACACAGCAGGTTTTTATACAGCGTATACGGATGATAAGGTCACTAACTCCAATATGGTTACATACAGGGTTGATAATACAGGGCCGGTTATTGTCTCCAGCAGTCCATCTAATGGGGAGATTGTCAAAGGGAACAACTGGGTTTTGGATTTAACTTTTCAGGATCCAGGAGGAGCAGGTCTGAATTATATATCAACTGTATCCAATACAGAAGTAATCTTTACCAGTTTAGGATCATTCACAGACAGTACCAATGATGGAGTCTTCAGTAACATGGGGCCGAATCAAATCAGATTTACTCCGACTCAGACTATCCCTCTGGGAGAGTATACTGTTGTCTGTTTCCCCGTGGATAATGTGGATAATACAAACCGGGCCATGTCTGATACAAATAATTTCATCCGGTTCATGCATGTGGCTTCTGCAAAGATCAAACAGCTCACACATAAATTTGAGAGAAATACACAGTTGACACCGGGTGTACCTCTTGAAGTTTATCTGGAAGGGGACGGTGGATTTACCTCTTATTTTGAAATATTGGGCAGTTCAATTGGAAAGGTTTCACTGATTGAGACATTCAGTAACAGTGGGATATATAAAGGAATTTATGTGATAAAGAAAGAGGATTATGTGAGAGACGGGATAGTGAGAGCCTATTTGACGAATGCATCATCGAAGGAGAGTGTAGATGCAGAGATACCTATCGATATAGGGGAAGTGGTAGAAGCAAATAGAGGGAAGGATCTCTTTATTGTGAGTACAGATGATGTATATACCAGGATATTGATACCGGATGGATCGATTAAAGAAGATGTGACTGTACAGATAGAGAAGATGGATTTATGGATGGACCGGTATGCGTATGATTTTACCATGAAGACATACCCTGATAACAAAGTGGTGGAATATTTTGAAGAGGCTGTAACACTTTATATTCATTATACCATGAAGGAAGACGGGAAAGTAGAGAAGCTAAACAGGAAAGAGGAGAAACTTTCCGAAGAGGCGACCATGCTCTTCTTTGACCGTGTAAAGTGGCTGAAGGTAGGAGGAGAGTTTGATTTAGAGAAGGATATAATAACGGGTCAAGTGAAACATTTCAGTGTGTTTGCCTTGGGGATAGATACAATCAGCGGAGAGATGGTCGTGGCGCCGAATCCATTCACACCGAATCAGGATAATGATTTTGATCTGCTTCATTTTATCTGTGATATACCAAGCGGGGAAAATGAGAAGGCAGAGATCAAAATATATTCAATGGATGGATTTTTAAGAGAGAGCTTAACCCTTGAGGATGGTACGTTAAACAATAGAACAGTGGATATCATATGGGATGGGCAGGATGAGAGAAATCAGGACTGTCCGCCGGGATTATATATTTATCAGGCCAGGATTGGGAACAAGAGATATAGAGGGACTTTTGTCTTAGCCCGGTAGGAGAAGATGAGATAAGAAAGATGAAAATAGTACGATATGTAGTTATAATTATAGTTACTATATGGTTGAGCTTGAATGAAGGGTTCACCGCCTTTGAGAGCATGGACAGGAGTGCAGAGGGAGTGAAGGCAGGGGGAGGCGGGACAGCTAAGTTAATGGGGGTGAGTAGTCTTTATTACAATGCAGCAGGTCTGGCCGGGATGGAGAAGACGGAGCTGAATGTACAGTACTCGAGACTGCTGCTGGCCTTGGATAATGACGGATTAGACTATTTTCATCTGATAGCCGGATATCCATTTGGAGGGTTGGGTTTGGCAGTCAGTTTTAATCGGTTTAGCTCAGAGCTCTATGCAGAACAGATTTTATCGATCGGATGCGGTGGAGATCTGGTGAAAGGGTGGTACAAGACCATCGCAGGAGGAGTGAGGGTGAAGCTTTTAAAGGTAGGGTATGAAGAGAATGATTACACGAGGCTGGACCGGTTATTCATTACAGAAGGGTACAGCCAGAATGCATTGAGTTTTGATGTTGGGCTTTTAGGGTATTCAAAGGCAGGATTTTCGTATGGAATAG
>JAHITG010000180.1 GCA_018817865.1 Spirochaetota bacterium | reverse complement strand
CTTTTTGAGTTAATTTTAAAGGATTAACAGGTTTTTGCTCTGGTTCTGCATTTAGATCTTTAAATGTTTTAAGATCTTCTTCTTCAGAGTTCTCATTTACTCCATCCATATAAATAGTAAAACGGCTCTGTTCTTCCGCTTGCTTTTCATTTTTATCAATGCTATATGAAATACTTTTGCTTGATGTTAATAGCAGTACTATCATAAGCAGTGATAAAAAAGATGAGATATAAAGCAGATAATCAACTTTTTTTGTACTCCTGTACATGATATACCTCCTTGTAAATAATATTAATTGTTTGTTAGAGCAAGCGCGGAATGAAAAAAATAAGAACTAAAAACTATTTTACCTCTATATTATCGGAAGAATATTTAGTTATATTTAATTTCATTGATAAACTATATTTTTTGATTGGTATATTAAAATAGCTCATAATATTGTAATATAATCAGCAGATCGGATACTTTTAGTTTAATTTTTTAAACTTAATTAAGAAAAATAAGTAAGAAATTAAAATTTTTTATACTTTTTTTTGTATATTACTATATCAATAAAATATAAAAAATGGAGGTTGAGTATGTTATCTAAAATAATTACTGCATCTTTAGCCGGTATCAATCCATTCTTTATTTATGTCGAGACCTTTCTTTCCCGTGGATTACCGGCATTTAATATTATTGGATTGCCTGATAAAATCATTAATGAATCTAAAGACAGGATCATATCTGCCATTAAAAATAGTGAAATTGAATTCCCAGTTAAAAAAATCATTATTAATCTTGCGCCGGCAGGTATTAAAAAAGAGAATATTATTCTGGATCTTCCCATTGCTGCCGGTATTCTTGTATCAATGGATATTGTAAAAATTAAGCAAAAATCTAAAAATTATGTTTTTCTTGGTGAACTTTCTTTAGATGGCTCAATAAAAGGAATAAATGGCCTATTTCCTATTCTTAATTTATGTAAAAATGCCGGAATATACAATATTATTATTCCTTATGAAAATTTAGAGGAAGCAAAATTGATAGGTGGCCTTAATCTTATATCTGTAAAGAATATAAAGGATATGATCGAAAAAGTTAATAATAATTATAAGTTAATTGATTATCATTCCGAGCTTACAAATAAGATATACAATAGACCGGATTATAGTATTGATTTCAGCGATGTTAAAGGCAATCATCATGTAAAACGTGCTTTAGAGATCGCTGCAGCAGGTATGCATAATGTTATCATGATAGGACCTCCCGGAACAGGAAAATCAATGCTGGCAAAACGAATGATCACGATAATGCCGGAATTGAACATGGAAGAAGCTATTGAAACTACTACTATATACAGTTCAAAAGGACTACTCTCTCGAAATACATCTTTAGTAGTTCAAAGGCCTTTTCGTTCTCCCCATCATACTTCTTCAGATATTTCTATAATAGGAGGAGGCCGTATATTACAATGCGGTGAGATCTCTTTAGCCCATAATGGTATACTCTTTTTTGATGAATTCCCCCAATTTAAGAATAATGTTATTCAAGCATTACGGGAACCCATGGTAGAAGGATCGGTTACTGTTTCAAGAGTCTCGGGGACCATCTGTTTTCCTGCTTCTTTTATGTTGATCGCAGCAATGAATCCGTGTCCCTGCGGATATCTTGGTTCTGAAAAACATGAATGCAGATGCTCACTAAAACAGATAAAAACCTATTACAGTAAGATTACCGGGCCCATTCTAGACAGGATCGATATACAGATCGAGATCCCGCAAACAAATTTTTTAAATTATAGGGATGAAATTGCCGAAAATTCAGCAACTCTACGCGAGAGAATTATCAAAGTGCATAAAATTCAGCAATTGCGTTCAAAAAGACTCACATCTTATTATAACGCTTATCTGGATACAAATGAGATAAAAAAATTCATTGCTTTGGATTCTTCTTCATTGACGCTGTTAAATAAAGCGATCGATGCTTTAGGGCTCTCACCACGCAGTTATTTTAAGACTTTAAAGATCGCCAGGACTATTGCTGATTTGGAGGGTTCCGAAAAAGTAACTTCTACCCATATAAGTGAATCACTTCAATACAGGATCCTTGATAGAAATAACTATTTTCAATCAGATTATAATATTAATTATTTTAATAAAAAGTTTTCCTAAAAGAAGTTTAATATCCATTATCTTTAAATAGAAGATGTGTTAATTCTAATGCTATTTTGTCAATTGCTTTTTTAACATACTCAGGTGAGCTTAACTTTTCCCTGAGTTCAACGACTTTTTTCTTGCTGAAATTTTCGCCTAAATGAATTTTAGCCATTTACCATCCTTGTATTTTTAATAAAAAAATCCATTTTTATTATTATCGGTTAAAATAAAATTTTTAATAAATGAAATATCAGATTTCTTTCCATGCTTTGTATTCTTCGAATTGGAATCTGATTCATTGATTATGATCGCATCAAATCTCATATCTAATTTCATATAGTCCTTATTTGTCAGAAGAAAGAACATTGCCGTCTTGACAAGCTTTGACTTCTTCTTTTCATTGATGGAGGTATGTCCATCTCCGTAATTATTGTTTCTTCGATATTTTACTTCATAAAAGATCAATGTCTTTTCTTTTATTCCAATGATATCAATTTCTCCAAATCGAGATAAAAAATTTTTTTCTACTATTTTTACATTCTGCTTCTTCAACCAATCTAATGCAATCTCTTCTCCTTTTATACCTGTTTTTCGTGTATCCATTTTCATCATTTCCTAAAATTATATTATGCTAATTTAAATATAATCAAATAAATTTAACTGATACTGTCTTTCATCAACAGCATTTGTAATATAGAGATCCGGCGTTTTTGTCAGATCAACAAATCTGCTCTCTTCCTCAGGGACTTTATCATTAAATTCATCAATAATGATCTTAATGATAGGTCTTAACGGCTTATCTTCATAAGCTCCTATTACCAGGCCAATGGCGTTTGTATTTAGCTTTACCAGTGAAGCAATGGGATAGATCGACATATTAGCAAGAAAGGTTCTAAGTAATTTCGGATCAAATTTATTTTTACTTTGCCCCAGAAGGTTCTTCATTGCTTCATAGGATAGAAATTCGGTTCGATATGTTCTTTTTTTTGTCATTGCTTCAAATGTATCAGCAATTGCTACTATCCTTGAAAAGAGATCGATCTGTTCGTTCCTTAGTTTTCTCGGATATCCGTTGCCATCGAATTGTTCATGATGTTGAAGAGCAATAGAAGCTATCTCTGAAGGAAAATTGGAATCTTTTACAAGTATCTTGTACCCGTAAATAGTATGAAGCTTTATAAAGTTTAATTCCTTAATGTTCAATTTCTCTTTTTTCAAAATAATAGCCTGAGGGATCTTAGCCATACCGATATCATACAGAAGAGACCCTACAGCTAAATTAATTATCTTTTTTGGCGGTACTTTATTTAAATGTCCGATCAATATTGAAAATATT
>JAHITG010000179.1 GCA_018817865.1 Spirochaetota bacterium | reverse complement strand
ATTTTCGAATTTAATATAAGGGCAAAGAGCCGGAAAAGAAGATTATATAGTCGGTAATTGACCATATTCTGGTCTTCACAGTATAGTGATAGATGATTTTTTACTTGAATTTGCATTATCATTCACTATTTTTTACTGTCAAATGTTATTATAGACTGCCTGAACCAGGAGGCTATTATTATCTCTAAATGTTTAATTATATATTTCTCACAAGGCGGGTCTACTGCTAAAGTCGCTAACCATATTGTAAAAGGTCTACGATCTAAAAGGATTCGGGTCGATCTTTGGAATATTCTGGATGGGCCTCCCCCTGACATTTCCAAATATAATATTTTCGGTATTGGTTATCCGGTATACTGTTTTAAAGCTCCTTTAAATATCCTGGATTATATAAAGAGTATCCCGAAATTGAATGGAATGCCGTTTTTCGTCTTTGTACTTGAGGGTACAAATGTTCGCGGTACAGCAGGTAACAGGGTTCGTTTTATCTTGGAAAAGAAAAAGGGAGGCAGGGATGTGGGATATTTTTATTGCAATGGAAAAGATTTTTTTTATCCCTATATATTAGAAGGATTCTTCTTTTCACCGGATCATCCTACTCAAAAAGAATTAAAACTGGCTGAATTTTTTGGGAAACAGATACCTCAGCACCTCTCAAAGCAATATGTTAAAGAACCCTATGACCCTCAGTTACATAATCTGATCTATTCTTTCGAACATTTTTTAACGCGTCGATTTTTTGCCAGATGGATGTACAGTCTGCTGTTTTTTCTCAATAAAAAAAGATGTTTAAAATGTACAAAATGTAAGATCTGTATTGAGGTTTGCCCGGTAAAGAATATCAGATCAAACAAGAAAGGATATCCTGTATGGAGGCAGAAATGTATTTTATGCATGCACTGCGCTTTAAAGTGTCCTGAAAAAGCCATATTTACTGCATTGCAGTTGCCAATTTTTAGAATTTTTATGATATACAACATCAGGCGTGCCTTGAAGAATCCTGAAATAGACAGAGTGCCGGCTTTGATTAAAAAGGGCCAAATAGTAAAAGAAAAGTAAAATAGGATTTGCAGGTTAAGATTATTGATATAATAGGGCAGTATGACATTTCAGATCAAAAAGAATGAAATAATTCAGAACAAGTACAGGATACTTGAAAAGCTCGGCGAAGGCGGGATGAGTGTTGTCTATACTGCAGAAGATACAGCAAAAAAAACCAGGTTTGCCATTAAAATCCTGAAACCAGGGATCACCTCTTCCTATGTTGAGGATGTAATCCGCTTCAAGAAAGAGGTGGCCCTCGTCTCCAAGTTCGATCATCCCGGTGTGATCAGGTTCTATGAAACGGGTGATTACAACAATGCTCCTTATCTTGTTACCGAATTGACAAAAGGGGAGAGCTTATCCGTCTATCTTCAAAAACATAAATTCAGTATTGATGAATCTGTAGATGTGATCAGTCAGCTTGTAGAAGCACTAAGTTATGTGCATGGGAAAGGCGTAGTGCACAGGGATATCAAACCTGGAAATATCATTATTAATAAAGAGAAGAATAAATATAAAGTAAAGCTTCTTGATTTTGGATTATCCCTGGTCATGGAACTGAGCCAGATCAAGGGAGAAGAAGAGGTTGTTGGAACTTTCGGATACATGTCTCCTGAGGCTACGGGGATCGTTAAAAAAACTATCGATGAGAGGAGTGATCTCTATTCATTAGGGATCGTCTTTTATAATCTGCTCACGGGAGAACTTCCCTTTAAGGCAAAAGATACCGGGGCCCTCCTTCATCAGCAGGTTGCGGTGGAAGCCCCGGCTCTGCATAAGGTGAAACCGAATATTCCTGCAATATTAAATGAAATAGTAATGAAACTGCTCTTCAAAGATCCTGAGCTTCGGTATCAGAGTGCGCGGGGACTGCTGCATGATATCCAGCGGTACAGGAAAGGCGAAAAAGAGTTCATTATCGGACAGCAGGACCAGAAGGTCAAGCTGACCTATCAGACAAGGCTGGTGGGAAGGGAAGAAGAAGTAGGAAAGATCAAAGAATTATTTAATAACGTAAAGCAGGGTGAAGGAAGTATCTGTCTTATTGGTGGTGAGCCCGGCGTGGGAAAGACCAGGCTTGTTGAGGCCATTCAGGAGTATGCATATGAACAGGGATATGCTGTGGGAGGCCTTTTTATCAGGGGCCGATGCCTTAATCAGGAGAATAAGATCCCGTATCAGCCGATCCGTGATGCTCTGAACGAATATGTAAAGAAGATCGAGAGGTTGGATAAAAAAGAGAAGCAGAAAGAACAGGAAAGATTAAATAAGATCCTTGGAGAGCTTGGGGATATTATTATTCGGTTAAATCCTAATATTGAGCAGATACTGGGAGAAGTGCCTGACCTGGTGCCTCTGGAACCGGAAAGAGAGAACCAGAGGTTTCTGATGGTGGTCTCGAAATTTCTCTTTAATTTAACTCAAAAAAATAAAACCTGTATCATCTTTCTGGATGACCTGCAGTGGGCTGATGAGGGGAGTTTGAGATTACTGGAAGAGTTATCCCAGAGTATTAAAAAGAGTAATCTTTTCATACTTGGTACGTACAGGAATAATGAGGTGGATGAATTTCACAGCCTGAAAAAAATAATAAGGATGGCAAATGAGAAAAAATATCGGCTGGTAGATATTCAGCTGACACCTTTTACAATAGAGAGATTGAACAGGATGGTATCAGGTATACTGGGAGAAAAGGAAGAGAGATCAAAAAAGCTGGCCGAATACATCCTTGAGAAATCAGGGGGTAATCCTTTTTTTGCCATTACAATATTGCGTGAACTGGTTGAGCAGAAGACAATGGAATGGAAAGCAGGATACTGGGTGGAGGACTGGGCCAAGATCAAAAAGATCCAGATATCAGCAAATATTGTTGATATGATACTGACTAGGATCAAAGACCTTCCGAATGATATTGATGATCTGCTCCGGATAGGTTCTTTAATCGGGAAAGCCTTTGAAATGGATCTGCTTTATAAGTTAATAAAAACAGATGAAGAAGATATCGTACGTCGTGTTGATGATGCTATTGAGAGGCAGCTGCTGGAGCGGTCTATTGTTGAAAAAGGTAAAGTTATTTTTATTCATGACAGGATCAAAGAAGCCTTTTTGGCAAAGATAGATAAAAAAATGGAGAAAGAATTTCATTTAAAGATCGCAGAAGTTATTGAAGAAAAGCATAAGGGTAATGAAGAGGAAGTTATATTTGATCTGGCACATCATTATATTGAGGGTGGAAATAAGAAGAAAGGCCTGGAATATGGTTTAAGGGCAGCCGAAAAAGCAAAAGAGAATTATGCCAATGATGAAGCGATCAGTTATTTTAAGATCGTAATGGAATTATTGAAGTTCAAAGGGAATCAGGATAAAGAGAAATTATTAAAAGTAAAAGAAGATTTAATAGATGTTTATTTAACTGTGGGTAATCTGGATGAAGCAATAAATATTTCAAAAGCGATACTACCTTTAAAGAAGAAGGGCAAGGAGAAAGCAATAATATATAGAAATATTGGAGTCGCATTTTTCAAGAAAGGAGACTGGAAAAGGTGCGAAACGAATCTTATAAATGGATTAAAACTGTTAAATGAGACTGTTCCCAGAACAAATATCGGTTTTATCTTTTCTATATTAAAATCATTTATTTTCCATTCATTTCATATTCTTTTTTCAGGAGTTTATCTTAAGAAAAAGAGAAAAAATGTCCATGAAGAAGATTTGGAAAAGATATGGATCTATAGAACTTTGGGATGGATGTATATATTAAGTGATATACCCAAATTTATCTGGTCCATATTACGAATAGTTGATAATACAGAAAGCCGTATTGGCCGTTCAAAAGAATTAGGAATGGCCTACAGTGCTTATGGTTCTGTTTTAATGGCTATCCCATTATTTGATCGATCTATTAAATACTTTAATAAAGCAGTAATGCTTCATAAAGAGTTTAATGATATTTGGGTTACCGGACAAACCATGCAGTTTATGGGGTATTGTTATACATGGAAAGCCGATACTGAAAAGGGAATTAAATATTTTTCAAAGGCAAAAGAGATATTTGAGAAGATCGGTGACCTGTGGGAGCTGGGAATGGTGGAGCATGGGCTTGGTGATGTTTATGTTTACAGTTCTGATTATAAGCGCAGTATGGAAGCATTTACACATAAGAAAAAGATAGCCGGAGCGCTTAAAGATGGTTATGGGATAAGCGGGGCATATAGTGAATCCGGGCATAATTATGTAGAATTGGGTGATTTTCAGAATGCTGAACATGAAATGCAGATGGCTTATAATATAAGTAAGGCCGGCAGGATCTGGTTTATATATTGTGCTAATCTCATGTATTGGGGATATATGGAACTGGAACGTGGTAATCTAAATAAAGCGAAGAAAATGTTTGAAGAAGCTATAAAGTTGGATCAGGAAAATATTTTTATAAAGAACTATGTTTCCGGGCTCTATCCGTATTATGCGGAGAGTTTGATATCTATATATGTTAAAGAGGGGAATTCATTAAATAAAAAAGAGAAACATCGCAGATTAAAACTTTTAAAAAATGCATGCCGGGTAGCCGTAAAAAAAACAAAACAATGGCCTAATTATTCAGGGGCAGGATTGCTTGCTATGGCAAAATATTACGCTTTGATTAAACAGTATTCAAACGCCGTAAGATTTTTTAAAAAGAGTATAAGTTTAAATAAAAAAGCCCATCGTAAATATAGAGCCGGAAGAAGTTTATATGAATACAGCCTGTTTTTAAATAGTATTGTAAAAAAAGAAAAAGCTAAGAGTAAATTAGAAGAAGCTTGTAAAATATTTATGGAAATTGAATCAAAAGAATATATTAAACGCTGCAGGAAACTGCTGGGAATAGAAGAAACCGGGGATGACCTCGGTGCCGTTACCCAGCAGGACAGGCTCCAATTGGAAAGACGGATGACTACGGTCTTGAATACCAGCCGGTACCTCTCGTCAATATTGGATCTTGATGAACTTCTTGAGAAGATCATGGACAGGACCATTGAGCTGGTGGGTGCGGAGAGGGGACTCCTGCTTCTGTATCCGGACAAGGATGAAGGGAAACCAATGGAGCTGGAGACAAAGGTACTGCGGGGAGTGAAATCGGATGAGTCCTCGACCTTCACCATGAGCAAGAGTATCTTAAAAAAGGTGATCGAGAGCCGGAAGCCGCTGATCATCGATGATGCTTCTACAGATGCAGCCTTGAAGGCCCAGGCCTCAATTGTGGGGAAGGGATTTAAATCAGTACTCTGTGCCCCGATCGTGACCAAGAATGAGCTTTTAGGCGTGATCTATCTGGATAACCATCTGGTCAGCGGGCTCTTCAAAGAAGAGGACCTGAGGATACTTGAGCTGATCAGCTCCCAGGCCGGAGTCTCCATTGAGAATGCCAGGTTGTATAAAAAGTCAATAGTAAAAGAAAGAATAGAACAGGACATGGAGATCGCCGGGACCATCCAGAAGCTCTTTTTGCCAGAGAAGATAGAGGTGATCAAGAAGTTAGCTATAGATGCTTACTATTCTCCTGCCGAGTTCATCGGGGGAGACTACTATGATGTGATCAAGATCGATAAGGACAGGTATGCTATTATTCTTGTGGATATCTCAGGACACGGTTCTTCTGCCGCCATTGT
>JAHITG010000178.1 GCA_018817865.1 Spirochaetota bacterium | reverse complement strand
ATGGTCCTCTTCTTTGTGGGCGGTATTGCTTTCCTTTTAACAAAAAATATTTCATATTCTCTGAGTCTCGGGTTCCTGCTGGGGGCCATTGCCTCAGCTACGGCCCCGGCTGCCACTACTGATGTCCTGTGGGAATACAAGTCCAGGGGCCCGCTTACTACAACGGTTCTTGGGATCGTGGCCCTGGATGATGGGCTGGCGCTTATTCTCTTTGCCTTTGCCTCAAGCATTGCCACTGTTTTTTCCAGCCAGGTACACGGCAATACAATGCTCTCAATACTGCATCCTGTTTATGAGATCACAATATCACTGATCATCGGCGGCGGGGGAGGATACATCTTGAGCCGGATCCTGAAGCAATACAGTGAAGAGGACAGGATCCTGGTCTTTTCGATCGGTATGATCCTGCTGGTTCTCGGGATATCTCTTGCCCTGAAGATCGATATGCTCCTTGCTGCCATGGCCATGGGAGCCGTAATGACCAATTATTCACCGCATAAGAGTAAGGAAGTCTTTCATATTGTAGAACGCTTTACTCCTCCTATTTATGTGCTTTTTTTTGTTCTGGTAGGATCAAAACTTGTCTTTAAAGATATTACTCTTTTTACAGGCCTTCTTATCTTATCCTATTTTTTATTCCGTTCAGCAGGAAAAATGCTGGGAGCCCGGTTGGGGGCAAAACTGGGCAAAGCTGCCGTAACCATCCAGAAGTATCTTCCTTATTGTTTATTCAGCCAGGCCGGTGTGGCGATCGGTTTAGCTATTCTGGTCAGCCAGAGGTTTCCTGCTGAGATCGGCAATACCGTTATCATTGTGGTCATGACATCCACCTTTATCGTACAGCTTGTCGGGCCTTCTTTTGTACGCATGGCCGTAATAAAAGCAGAGGAGGCCGGCCTTAATGTGACAGAGGAAGATCTGGTGAAAAAAAGCAGGGTAAAGGATCTCATGGAGAAGAACATACCCAAGATCTATGAGACCATGTCGATCGACCATATACTACCAATTTTCAGTAAACATGATTATCTTCACTATCCTATTATTAACAGCGGGAAGAAGCTGGTCGGGGTCATAACAATAGACAATTTAAAGAACATGTTCATGGCCTCCGAATTGAATGCATTCATGTTGACGCATGATATCATGGAACCGGTCATGGCCTCGGTATCTCCTCTCGCTCCTTTAAGTGAGGCGATCGAGATCATGAAAAAAAAGGACCTGGAATACCTGCCTATCGTGGATGATAAAGATACGGTACTCGGCCTCCTTGAAGAGCGTGCGATCAAAAGGTTTATTACCAAAAAGATGATCGCCGCAGAAGCCAAGGCTGAATCGTTACATGCAGGATAAGACCTGAAACCTCTAAATTTTTCATATTTAAAGATTTTCTTTGACATCACAATTTATTTCATTAATATTAATCTAGAATAAAGTCTTATCAATTATTATTACTTTCTCATAAAAAATGAAATCTATCAAAGCCCTGATTATTATGATCGGCTTATTGTTGGTTTTTGTTGTCTTGCCGGAAAAACTGCAGAGTGATGTTACGTTCTGGGTAACTTACGGCGGACTATACTGGGATGTCAGTTTTATGGATACCGTACACGGAGGGGTCTTCTCCGGTAAATCCTACGGCCCTAAATCAAGCTCTACTTACGGATTCATTACCCAGATTATTGAGATAGATCCCTCAAAGACATACTGCATGGACCTGTGGGTGAACAATGTGAACATGGATGATGCCGGGGGCCGGTTTGGGTTCAGGGAGGACAGTGATTTTTATGTCAGCAGTTTTAAGGCAACCAATTCCGATGAAGATTACGGAGAGGGATATGCCTCAGCCGGGAGCGGCTGGACCAACCTTATTTTAACCAATACACCGGATACACTTTTCAGAAGCTGGGCAAAGGTGGGCCTGAGGGTGAGCTATACCTCCGGGGCTTCGAACCTTTCCGCTTTTTTTGATGATGTCCGGTTTTATAGCCTGGATGCTCCGACAGTTAATCTGATCCAGAATGGTGATTTTGAGTACGGCTGGAATTATCCCGTACCGCCCTCATCCACAGATAATTATAAGATCTATGCCTTTCCCAAGAGTTTTACTCCCCGGGGTTATGATCAGTTCTGCAGTATTAATATCAAAGTGAATAAAGCTAACAGTTTTGTCCGGGTGGAACTGCTCTCACTCAATGGTACAGAGAAGAGGATCTTGTATAACGGAAGCTTAACCGGGACAACCCATTCCTTCCTCTGGGAAGGTACGGATGATCAGGGGGTTATTCTGCCCATGGGAATATATATTTTACGAATGAAGGTTATAGAGTATGACAATAACAAGCCCAAAGAGAAGATCGTAACATCTTTGGTCGTACTGGGCAACAATTTAAGGTAAGATGATGAAGAGAATTTTATTAATATTGATCCTTTT
>JAHITG010000177.1 GCA_018817865.1 Spirochaetota bacterium | reverse complement strand
TCATTAAACCTTATACTGACAAACGCTCCATCATCATCATGATCTGTTTCATCAAAATTTGAAGCCATTAATCCCTCCCGATTTGACTGTCAAATTGAATATATTATTTTTTTATTAAAAGTCAATTTAGCGATAACCTGCTTTACTTTTTACTTAAATTCTAAAATCTAAAGACCAGGTACTTTTATTAATAGTCAAATCCGATCTTGGGTTTAGGCTTTTCAGGGGGAGTCATAAGCTGATAAATAGCTTCAAAAACCGTCTTAAATTGATCATCATATTTCTGTTCTAATTTTTTCAGCTTATCAGCCAGGTCCTTGTGGGATGAAAGAATTTCTCTTAATTTTACAAATGTCCGCATAATTTGAATATTGACATGGATGGCTTTTTTACTGTTCAAGACAGTAGACAACATAGCGACACCTTGTTCTGTAAATACTAATGGAAAATATTTTCTATGTTGTCCTCTTCCCTGTCTTGAGGTCACAATCTGTGACCTCAAGTTTTTATATTCTTCTTCTGTAAGTCTAAACATAAAATCATCAGGAAAGCGATCAAGATTTCTTTTAATAGCTTGATTTAATACTTTAGTCTGAACGCCATATAATTCTGCCAAATCGGAATCCAGCATAACTTTTTTCTTTCTAATGAAATAAATTTTTCTTGCAATATTCTCTACAGGTATGATTTCATTTTCATTCATAAACATTCTCCCGAAAATTTATATTACTATATCTTATATACAAATAAAACTATTAAATTTTTTAATTTTTAAGGTCACAAATTGTGACCTTATAGGTTTATATATATGTATAATTTTAAGGAGGAGAGTTTAAAGAGGATGAGATCCCCGATTAAACCTGCCCTCGAATGTTTTAATCGAGGGACATTCGGGGATGACAAAACGCAGGCTAAAGCCTGCGACTACCAATTAAAAATAAGAAAAAGCACGGTTAAAACCGTGCCTACATTTGTGATGCGTTAGGAGTTCGTTTCCTTCAGCTTTTCGAGCTTGTCCTTGATCGAATTGAGGATATTGAGCGCTTCAATAGGGGTGAGGGTGTCGAGGTTGATGCCTTTCAGTGTTTTAAATATCTCCGCTTCGATGGGATTGATGATATTCACTTTAAAGAGGTCCAGCTGTTTCTCGTCTTTATCCCGTAATGCTGACTGAGAGATGATGATATCCTTGATATTATCGGATTCAAGGTCAAAGAGGATCTCCTTGGCCCTGTCGATCACTTCACGGGGTATCCCTGCCAAATGAGCTACCTGTATGCCGTAGCTCTTGTCTGCACTGCCGGGAGCAACCTTACGCAGGAAGATGATGTCATCCTTCCATTCTTTGATCAGGATATTGTAGTTCTTGATGCCTTTCTTTTCACCCAGCTGGGTCAGTTCATGGTAATGCGTGGCAAAGAGGGTCTTAGCTCCTATCACGGCCTTATCAAAGATATATTCGATAATGGACCAGGCAATGGAGAGCCCGTCATAGGTGGATGTGCCCCTGCCGATCTCATCCATGATAATGAGGCTCTTTGAGGTGGCATTATTCAGGATATTGGCTGTTTCGTTCATCTCCACAAGGAATGTGCTCTGGCCCTTGGATATGATGTCTGAGGCGCCGATACGCGTGAATATCTTGTCCACAATGCCTATGGTGGCCTTTTCAGCAGGTATAAAGCTTCCCATCTGTGCCATAAGGGTAATGAGTGCGATCTGCCTCAGGAACGTGGATTTACCTGCCATATTTGGTCCTGTGATGATCAGGATACGGTTCTCATCATTATCCAGCAGAATATCATTGGGTATGAACGGTTCATCCTTTACGGTCTGTTCAATGACCGGGTGACGGCCGTTCTTTATGTCTATGATGCCCTTATTGTTTATGGATGGCTTTGAATAGTTGTTGATATAGGCACATTCGGCTAAAGATGAGAAGAAGTCCAGCTCGGCAATGGCCTTGCCTGTCTCCATGATCTTTGCAAGGTCATCCTGGAGCTTGATTATGATCTCTTTATAGATCTTCTCTTCTAATTGCGCGATCTTTTCACTGGCAGAGACGATCAGTTCCTCATATTCCTGGAGTGCCGGAAAAGTGAAGCGTTCGGCATTGACCAGAGTCTGTTTTCGCATGTAATCATCCGGCACCTGGCTTAAGTTGGCCTTGGTCACCTCAAGATAGTACCCGAAAACCCTGTTATACTTGATCTTAAGGGAATTGATGCCTGTCCGCTCGATCTCCTTCTTCTGGAGCTGTGCGATCCATTCTTTTCCTTCGGTCTGGGCTGATCTGACCTTATCCAGCTCTTTGCTGTAGTTCTTCTTAATGACCTGTCCGAATCCAACCTGTATACCCGGTTCATCCATTATGCTCTTGCTGATCAATCCGATTATATCATTTAGCTCCGGTATTCTCTTTATGATCTCATTTAATTCAGTGGTTGTCTTTAACAGATCCTTAATTTTCAGGCTGTTTTCAAGGGAATTCTTTAATGCGGTCAAATCCCTTGGATTAGCCTTGAAGAGGGATATGCGTGAAGCCAGCCGTTCAATGTCATGGATCTTGTTTAACAGCCCGCGCAGATCATCCTTTATATCGTTATTTAAGAAGAAAAAGTCAATTTTGTCTAACCTTTTTTTAATGCGTGTAATGTCTGTCAAGGGCTCCAAAATCCGTTTTTTCAGAAGCCGTGCCCCCTGTGGGGTCTTTGCATGGTCAAGGATGGAAAAGAGGGTATAACTGACCGTGTTATCATACTGGTTCAGAACCAGCTCAAGGTTCTTGATAGTGGCATTGTCCAGCTCCATGAAATCAGAGCTGGAATAGAATTTGATGTTATCGATGTGCCTGATAGTCTGTTTCTGGGTCTCCTGAATATAGTGAATAACAGCACCTGCAGAGGCGATGATATGGGGCTTATTCTCAATGCCGAACCCCTCCATGGTCTTTATTTTATACAGGTCCAGTACCTTGTTTTTTGCGTATGCAGGTTCAAATACCCAGTCATAATACTTGTTGATGAGCAGGGTGGGGTAATGGGTGAAGAGTTTCTGCAGTTTTTTATCCTCTTCCAGTGTTTTTTCAGGAATAACGATCTCCGAGGGGCTTAAGCGTGTTAATTCATTATCAATATAGGTGATATAATCCTCGTTCCTGTTCTCGGTCACTAAAAATTCACCGGTGGACAGGTCAATAACGCTTAATCCGGTCATGTTCTTCTCAATATAGATGCCCATCAAATAGTTATTGCTCTTCTGGTTAAGCATATTCAGGTTTACCACAGTTCCCGGGGTAACGATCTCGATGACCTCCCGTTTTACCAGTTTTTTTGCCAGTTTCGGGTCTTCCACCTGCTCGCAGATAGCCACTTTATACCCGTTCCTGATGAGCTTGGCAATGTAGCTCTCTGCCGAATGATAGGGGAACCCGCACATGGGTATCTTCTTCAGTTCACCGGTATTGCGTGCCGTGAGAGTGATCTCCAGCACTTTGGAGGCAGTTACAGCGTCATCGTAGAACATTTCGTAGAAGTCACCCAGCCGGAAGAAGAGGATGGTATCCTGGTGGTTCTTCTTGATCTCGTGGTACTGTTTGACCATGGGAGTCATGGGTTTTTCTTTGGTTTGAGTGGTCATAGGATTTAGTATACAGATCAAAAATATTATTTCAAATTAAATTTTAAATTTTAATACCACAGAGACACAGAGGCACAGAGGAATAGCCTGAAGAACAAAAAGAAAAAAGGAGAAAAACCACAGAAGCACAGAGGAATAGCCTGAAGAACAAAAAGAAAGGAGAAAAACCACAGAGACACAGAGGCACAGAGGAAAAAACAAAAAAGGAGCCACAAAGAATACAAAGAAAATAAAACAAAGAACAAAGAGACAAATAAAGAATTAAAATTATTAATATTTTTAATTTTTTTATTTTTTTATTTTTAATTTTTTTTCTCTGTGACTCTGAGCCTCTGTGGTATTGATTTTTTCTTTATAATCTTTGTGGTTAAAGGAATGGATTCCTCGGTCAAGCCGGGGGATGACATGTTGGGGATTTCGTGAAGTAAAAGGCGGGGCTACCTGTGCCCGTAGGGTAAAGCCCCTTATTACATTATTTTTTTCAATTATTATTTTTTTTCTCTGTGACTCTGTGCCTCTGTGGTGAGAAAAGGGGAGAGATTAATGTAGGGACAAGGCATGCCTTGTCCCTACTAAAAAATTAAATGTTATTCCAGGTCTTCGATCAGTTCTTTTGCTTCTTTTTTTATATCCTTGTCATGCGCCTCTTTGTTCGGCAGGGATAATACTGTTTTATACTCTTTCATGGCCAGGTCTTCCTGGTCATTCTCTTCATAGCATTTACCCAGGTCCAGGTGGTGTTCGAGGTTATCCGGGGCAATGGCCACGGATTTTTTCATATATGCAATAGCCTCTTTTAAACTGGCATCAGGCAGGCCTCCGTAAAGGACTTTTGCAAAGAATTTCAGCATTCCGCCCAGTGTGGCTACTTCACGGTGCCATACACCCAGTACATGAAGAGCTCCGTCATGTTTGGGGTCATATTTTATCGCCAAAAGAGCCTCTTTCTGGACATTTTTGGATAATTCCACTTTTCTTTTACCGCCCGCGAACATGGCCAACCGGCCCTCGCATACGGATAACAGGGCATGTCCATCTGCCCCGTCAGGTTTGACTTTGATCGCTTTTTTGGCAAAAGAAGCCCCTTTCAGATATAAGGCCTCGATCACATCGTCATCAGCATCTTTGCCCAGAAGGACAACGCCTCTGTTCGCATACGCATGGGCAGTCCGCCAGAGTGCCCTGTAATTGGCCGGGTCTTTCTTAAGTACGTCCCCGTAAAGAATAATAGCTGATTTATACTGCAATGCATCAAATTTATCATCAGCCTGTTGGAGAAGATCCTTCGCGCTCTGCGCATGAAGGTTTGGGAATGAGAGATTAAGAATAAGCACAGCAAATAGAATAAGTAAAAGTGATCGCTTCATATTTTCCTCCTTAATATTTTTAGATCTTTATATTAAACCTATTTGATCTCATTGAACCAGACAATATCGGACATGTTTTTCCGTTTTTTCGGGCGCAGTTTATTTTTTTTATCCGGATAACCCATTGCCAGGAGACCTATTAATTTATATTTTTTCGGGATCTTCAGCAGTTTTTTTACCCCTGCAAAGTTAAACCACCCAAGGTAACAGCTGCCGATCCCGTTATCCTCGGCTTCCAGCACCATGTGCTGGGCAGCGATCCCTATATCAAAGAGATAGTAGTCCAGTTTCAGCCATACAGGGCCTATCATCTTTGTCTTGATATCCACCCGTGCCAGTATCACCACTATCACAGGCGCGGTCTTTGCCCATTTGTTTGGAAAATAGATATTGCTGAACGCGGTCTCCTTTACTTTTAAAAGGAGGGGTTCTTTGTCAATGACTGCGAACCTCCAGGGCTGGGTGTTCTCAGCCGAAGGGGACAGCCGGGCCGCTTCCAGGCATTTATTCAGAACAGGGCCCGGTATCTTCTTTGTTGAATATGATCTCACACTTTGGCGTTTTTTGCATAGTTCCAGAAAATTTTTCATTTATGCATTCTCCTGATTATAGTATTTATATCTCGACCCGGTTCCGGCCGTTCTCTTTTGCTTTATACATGGCCTTATCAGATCGTATAACCAATT
>JAHITG010000176.1 GCA_018817865.1 Spirochaetota bacterium | reverse complement strand
CATTTCTTTGAATAATGATAAGGCTTTATTCCATTCTTCATTTGCCTGATCTATTCTATTCACTTCTTTTAAAAATATCCCGTATTCATATCGGCCCATGGCTTCATCATACTTCATTTTTAAAGATGCCGATAATTCTATACATTTTAAAAAATATTTTTCAGCTTTTCCATTTTTATTTATTAGTGTGTTATATTTACCATTTACCCGTAATGCACCATTGTAATGGTTTTTCCATTGTTTCGTTTTAGATAATGCAATTTTGCAGGTCCGCTTTATCTTTTTTATCTCTCTTTTTTGTTCTGATATATTTAAATCTGATTGCTTACTTATTAATTTATCAATATAAGTGTCTGCTAAAAGATAGTAAACTTCAACTACATAATTTTTAAGAAAATCATTTTCTTTATCTAATTTTATAGCTGTTTGCAAATATTCAATAGCCGTATTAAAATGTTGATTTTCTAATTCTAAATATCCAAATACAATGTTCGATAGACAGTATACAACCCAAATTTTTTTATTTTTACTCATCATTAATGTTTTTTTTGCAAAATCTTTAGCTTTTTCAAAATCACCCCTTTTAATATATATACGGGTCAAATTCTCTGTGGCAGAAGAAATACCGAAATCATCATTTATTTTTTGACTTATCTTTAAATATTGAGTAAACAATTCATAACTTTTATTAAAATGACTTAAATAATATTCTTCTAGTGCCCATCCATTGATGGTCATACCTAATTCCCACATATCACCTATTCTATGAAACTTTTCTTGTGATTGTATAAAAAGACTTCGACTTTTTTTATGTTCTCCTTTCCAGGAATAACAATATCCCATATACTGTAAAGATTGTGCTATACCCCATTCATCTTTAATTTGTTTTTTTAGCTCTATTGCTTTCTTATGATAATTAATTGATCTTCTAAATAATGGAATTGCCATACACATACTTGCATAATCACTTATGCATAAAGCTAACTCTCTTGATTTTCCAATTCTAGCCTCTGATAAATTAAGAGACCTTAGAATATTATAAACAAGCTTTATAACATCTGTTAATATATACATCCAGTTTAATGTATGATAAAACCATATAATTTCTTTGTCTTCTTCTTTAACAGCTTCACCTTTATATGTAAATAAATTAGGAAATAAGCTATGTAATATATGAGTTATGATTTCTTTTAATGTAAATAAAATTAATTCTACTTTACTTTTTGGCAATTTCTCCCCAAGTATTGATAATCCCTGTTCCAGGGAACTCTCACATTTTTTCCAATTACCCTTCTTAAAATATCCTGTTCCTATTTTTCTGTAAATCCGGGCTTTTTCCAAATCATCTTTTTTCAATGGCAAAATTTCCTGCAACACTTTAATAGCTTCATTACTCCTTCCTATAGTCAATAGAACTTCACTTAATTCTTCCTTAGCTTTTATCCATTCAACACTTTTTTTCTTTAAGAGTTTAATTCCTGCTTTATAATATTTTATTGCATCTTCGTTTGCATAATTTATCTTTGCCTTATTTGCTGCGGGGATCACATATTCCAGAATTTTCTGTTTATCTCCTCCTTCAATATAATGAAAAGCAAGATCAAATATGACTTCATCAAGACGGGCTTTGTTTGTCTCCTCAAGTTTCCCGGCAATCATAAGATGCAGCTTCCTGATTTTATTCTTCTCAATTTTCTTTATAAAAGCTTCACGAATCCGGTCATGAACAAAAATCAACACACCCTTTTCCTTTGTTCGTTCTATCATTTGAACTTTAATAAGTTCATCAATTAATTCAATAATCTCTTCGCCTTCATATTCCAATAGGGAGTATAGAAGCTCTACTTTAAATTCCCTGCCGATAATCGAACTGACCATTAAAAGTCCTACCTGCTTTTCGGATAAATTGTCAATTCTTCTTAGCAACAGATCAATGATATTATGAGAAATCTTAATTTGATTTATCCTGTCCCAGTCCTCTTTCCAGTACCCTTCTTTCCAGATGAGAGCTTTCTCTTCCACAAGCTCTCTTAGTAAAGTAACAGTAAAAAACGGATTCCCCCCTGATTTATCAAAGACATAATTGCTTAATCTTTCTGCCTTGTCCTCTTTTTCACCTAATATACCAGCCACTACTTTGTTTACCCGTTCTTTATCCAACTTTTTAAGAATGATATCATTGACATCACTACCTTTTTTATTTGCCTGCTGTCTGATCCTGTTTAAACCATGGTTTTCATTTACTTCATCATTCCGATAAGTTCCGATTATAAACAGATTTGATCTGCTGATCTTTGAAGAGATTTCCTCCAGCAAACCCAGGCTTCCCTCATCTGCCCATTGAAGGTCATCCAGAAAAAGAATACACAGTTTATTCTTTTCTGTCAAATGGCAAAAAAAATCCGAAACAACCATAAGAAACCTCTGGTTCTCCCTTTCAGGGTCCAAAGAGATCAGTTCCGGTACATCTCCTAATAATTGCCGCATATTTAAATTAAAGCGTATGACAATTTCACCCAGATCCCCTAATACCTCCTTTAACCTGTTTATTTCCTTATCTCTTTCTTTTTTTTCTTTCTTTTCTGTTTTCCGAATATATTCATTAATGCTATCCCTAAAAGGCTGATATGGACTCTTGTTTTCCTGGTTAAGACAACGTCCCTGAATAAACAGCCCTCCCTTTTCATATCCCTGCTCATATAAAAATTCTTTTATCTCTGTTACTAATCTGGTTTTACCTACCCCCGGTTCTCCACCGATCAAACAAATATTACCCTTTAACTCTTTGGCTTTACGGTAAGCACTCTTTATAGTCTCTATTTCCTCCTCCCTGCCCATAAGCCGTGTCTGATAGGTTAGTTTAGTTTTCTGATCTTTTAAGCCCAGAATAAAATCTATTGTACCAGCTTGAAACAGCTTTAAGTCATGAAGCAATCCTTGGGCACTCTGGTATCTTAATTCTGATTCTTTGTATAAAAGTTTTAGCACAATTTCTTCTAATATTTTAGGGATGTTTTTATTAATCTCCCGAAGTCTCTTCGGCTCTACTGCAACCTGCTCATGTAACAGTTTATTCATTTCGATTGATTTAAAGGGTAGAGATCCGGTGAGTAACTGATACATGATAATTCCCAATGAATAGAAGTCACTCCGTTCATCAACCTGCCTGTTAACTATACCGGTAGCTTCCGGTGACATATATCCGAATGTTCCAACAACCTCAGAAGTATCTTTGATCTTTGCCAGTTCCATGATGTAAGCCATACCAAAATCCAGTAAAATAATAGAATATTTATTTCCCTTTTGTCTATATATAACAAGATTTCCAGGTTTTAAATCTCTATGAATAATCCCATTCTTATGAACATAATCCAGAGCTTCCGTAATATTCATAATTATTTGAATTGTTTCCTTAATTGTAAAAGTTTTACCATCGTTTAGGAGACTAAAAAGGCTGTCACCTTTTAATAGTTCCTCTATCAAATATGGTGTGTTGTCATGCTCACCTACTCCATATAGCTTTATTATACTTGGATGATTAAGCTTACTAATGGCTTCAGCTTCTCTTTTAAATCGAATTACATCATCAATATAAGAAGAAGTTATACCTTTCTTTAAAAACTTCAATGCTACTTCTTTTTTCTTTTTTAAATCATAAGCTTTGTAGACGATGCTCATTCCACCTTCACCAAGCTTACTCATAATCCGGTAAGTGTTCTTGATTAATTCACCCTTTTTTATCTGCAAGCTCACAATTTGCCCCTGTGAAAAATATTAAAATCGTGATCATTCATAATATATTACTTTGATATTTGTTATCAACATTTAAAAATTATATATTTAATTGATCTACTATTTAATTAGACGACGATTTTATTGAAAATGGCCAAAAAAAATATAATTTAATCGCAAAGCAAAATTTAAATCGCGCTAGTCCCCGCAAGAGGGATGCCAACATTTAAATTTCAATTCTTACGACTGGAATGACATTTTAAATAAATTTAATATTAGACATTCATATTAACAGGCCTAAAGGCCTGTTGCTACATTATTTTTAGTATAATACATATTATTACTTGGGAAATTAAGTAATGATTTCACCATGGATAATTAATTCAATAATTTTTAGAGTTTGCGTAGCAGTACATGCAATGATGCCTGCATGTATTATAAGAACCGATATCAACGCTTTGAATACAGCCGCATTCCTTGCGCTGGCCTTTGTCTTTTTTTAAAAGATCCAGTTTTTCGATAAAATCCTGATCATCAGAAAACATTTTTTTTATTAATAGGGCATCCACACATCTCCCCTTTTCAATATTTTTACCAGCCAGTTCATTATTAATATTTAACGGATCAGCACAGCTCATGACCTGTATACCCAGATCTTTACCAATCTTCCCGATCTTCTTATATAACTCGAGTTTATTTTCATCCGTGTTCTCTTTATATTGAATACCGGCCTTATGCAGTCTTTTCTTTACCTTTGGATAAAAGCAAATAAAACTGATCATCAATCGTTCTACATAACCTTGTACCTGATCTCCTATGGATCTGATCGAATTAAAAATATAGTCCGGATTAATTTTATCAGTCAGGATGATCGGGTCAAACCGCCATACGACCCTTCCTTTCCCAATTCTATCAACCAGCTTTTTCAAACAATCTATCCTTGTACTCAAAGAAGGAAGATCCATCTCAAGTTCCACGGGATAATCATTAAGCGTAAATTGAAAATAATAACGGATCTCTTTCTTATCAAAAAAATCAAGCTTGTTTATCAAGGGTTCCGGATATTTACTCCAGAAGACAACTATCCGTGTATTATCAAAACAGATCTTTTTTTTATAAGTGGGATTAAACGGATTTTTCCAGACCACCTTCTGCTTTTTAAAAATATCTAAAAGCCAATCAGAATGCCATGCCGGCAGGTCTGTTCTTCTCGAAGCTGAAATAATGAGAGGATGCTCTTCTTTCAGGTCACTCATATCAATTCCTTAATGAACCTAAAATATAATTCTAATTTATCCAATAATATTTATTAAAAAAGATAAATCTAATATTTTTAATGAAGAGGTTATTGAAGAATCATTCCGGAAAAGAACCCCGGAATAAATTGTATAATTCTGTTAAGATCCTTACCAGAGGGAAAATCCGATCTTAACAAGGGAATCATCCACATCAACAATCCACTTTATATCTGCTTTTAATTCATGCAGATTACTGACATTCGCCTTGAATTCATAGTTTCTTTTCAGAGGGAACGGTTTTTTAAAAACAGCACAGCATCCATGCCAGGATTCATTTAATAACAATCCTACAACATTGGAATCCTTTCCTTTCAAACTCTTTCCAAATACTTCCATGATAGCATCCTGAGCTGAGTGAGACCGCTCATGTTTTCTTCGCTCTTTCATAGTAAACACCTCCACAACAGACAATAAAAATATGAATGCTATTTTTTAAATGCCGTCCTTATAATTTAAATTTACATAAAATAAATTATAAGTCAAGAATTAAGATGGAAGATTTAGTGAATTTATTCTGGATTTTAAGGAATAATTGATTAAATTATCGGAGTCAGGCCTTGAATAAGAACTGTATTTTATGGCTACAAGATCCCCGCTTTCGCCCTCTCCGAGGACTTCGCGGGGATGATAGAGAGAATCAAGGTCTGACCGTAATTTTTATGCAATAAAAAATAAAATTATTCGTCTGAAATAATATGGACAAACCGTCAGGACAGGAAAAGATAACAAATTTTTTTAAAGCCGAATACAATAAACTGGTCAATTATGTACGGAAAAATATTGATGACAGTGCCCAGCGCGATGCGGAAGATATCGTACAGGACGTCGTACTTAATTTATACGACAGAGCTGATATTATGGCACCGATCGAGGATCTTTCCTCCTATATATATCGATCATTAAAAAACAAAATAATTGACCTGTTCAGAAATAATAAAATGGATATTTCAATCGATGCTCCTATTTCAGAAATACCGCCTTTTTCTTTAAAAGATATTCTGTTCGATCATCGTGTAAATATTGAATCTGAAGCTGAAAAAAATGAACTATACCAGTATCTTTATAATGCAATAGACTCGCTTAATACAAGAGAAAAAGCGGTGATCATTGCTTCAGAATTTGAAAATCATACTTTTCAGGAACTTTCTAATGACTGGGATATACCCCTGGGAACACTCCTGGCAAGAAAATCCCGGGCTTTAAAGAAGATACAAAAAGCGCTTTTAAAGTATAAAAAAATTTATATGGAGGATTAAAATGTGTGGATTTAACAATCACCCTAATCAATGTAATCATCCTGCAACCAGAGTGTTCCGAATAATCGGATTCACCATCGGTGGGATATTTCTGGCTGTAGTGTTTGCATTTATTTTTGGACTTGCTGTAAAACTTTTATGGAACTGGCTCATGCCCTCTCTTTTTGGACTTAAAATGATCACGTACTGGCAGGCGTTTGGGATAGTCATCCTGGCTAAGATACTTTTCTCAGGTTTTGGTAAACATCCCGGACATCATTCCCCTAGAGGAATAGAAAAAAAATGGCATAAATGGACGGAGTCTGATAATGAGTGGATGCCGAAAGGATCTTATCATAACTGGAAGTATTATAAAGAATACTGGCATGAAGAGGGTAAAAAATCTTTTGAAGCCTATATTGACAAGATCCAGAAAAAGGAAGGAAAAGAAAAGAAAACGAAATAAATTACCGTACAGATTTTCGGATCATTCTTCGCTTTCTTATGGGGTCAGGCCTTGAAATTTGAAAGTTGCTTTGAAACTTTCAAATTTCAAGGCCTGACCCCATTTTTTTAAATTTTTACTTGACTTTTTATAAAAATGACATATATTATTTAATGAAAGCGGTTTCGCTTAACAGGTTTACCTGAAATGAATACAATATACAATTTTTAAGGAGAAGCCCATGAATAAACAAAAACAGACCATAATCGGAGATGCACTCCCCAATATACCATGGGAAGAGAAACCAAAGAACTGCGTTGATCCGGTCTGGCGTTATTCTAATAATCCAATTATTCCGCGTGACCTGATCCCATCCTCCAACAGTATCTTCAACAGTGCTGTTGTCCCTTATGAGGGAAAATTTGCCGGGGTCTTCCGGTGCGACAGTAAAACCCGGCGGATGCAGCTCCATAACGGAAAAAGTAACGATGCGATCAGCTGGACCATTGAAAATGATCCCATCAGTTTTATATGTGATGATCCGGAGATAGGCAACTTTGTGGAAGGATATGATCCCCGCGTGGTCTGGATCGAGGACAGATACTATATTACCTGGTGCAATGTTTATCATGGTTATACCATCGGAATGGCATATACGAATGATTTTAAAAAATTTTACCAGATGGAGAATGCATTTGTGCCATTCAACAGAAATGGAGTCTTATTTCCGCGGAAGATCAAGGGAAAATATATAATGCTGAGCCGTCCCAGTGACAGCGGACATACTTCTTTTGGAGATATTTTCATCAGCCAAAGCCCTGACATGATCCACTGGGGATGTCACCGTCATGTAATGGGACCCACCAGCGGATGGCAGCATACGAAGATCGGAGCAGGCCCTGTTCCCATTGAGACCAGGGAAGGATGGCTGTTGATCTATCATGGAGTTCTGACATCCTGTAACGGTTATGTATACAGTATGGGTTCGGCATTACTGGATATTGATGAACCGTGGAAAGTCCTTTTCAGAACAGAACCTTACATTCTATCGCCTCATGAACTGTATGAATGTGTGGGAGATGTGCCGAATGTCACCTTTCCCTGTGCCACACTGGCAGATGCCCCAACAGGCCGAATAGCTATCTATTATGGCGGGGCCGATACAGTAACGGCACTGGCTTTTACACAGGTAGATGAGCTGATCGATTTCACAAAGAAGAATTCGAAAGTTTAAATAAAGAATGTAATGTAATATGACAATAAGATCCCCGCTTTCGTCCCCCAAGGGGACTCGCGGAGATGACAATCTTAAAAGAATTTGAAGATTTAAATAAAAAGGGGTTAGCCGTTGTACTTCAAAGGCTAACCCCAGTACTCTACATATTAAACTAACAGGCCTAAAGGCCTGTTGCTACATTTAAATATTATAACTCCAAAATTATATCTTAGCGACGGTACCACGGGCAATTAATTCCGGATCGACCTCTATCTTTCTCTTTTCTTCCGTTCCTTCCTTATTCATAAGCCGTAATAAGAGTTCAAAAGCATTCTTCCCCATTTTATCAAGCGGCTGACGGATCGTGGTCAATCCGCCCATAAGGTGCTCTGCAAAATCCACATTATCAAATCCAATGATCGAAACATCCTCCGGCACCTTGATACCCTTTTTATATAAATAATTCATAGCGCCCAGTGCAATAACATCATTTGCGCAGAAAACTCCTGTAAATTTCTTCCAGTACTTTTTATATAAATATTCCATACCCATGTAACCGCTCAACTGATTATAGTAATGTTTCTTTATATTTTCCGTGATCCCCTGGACACCGTCGATCAGAAGCATCTCCTCATTTACATCCATTTTGTTCTCTTTAAGTATCTCTTTAAAATACTCGAGCCTCATCATATGTTCTTTTTGAGGCTTTTCGACCAGCTCGCCGATAAAGGCAAGCTTTTTATGATTATTTTCTATAAAATACTCAACTGCCATTTTAATGCCGGCATAATTATCAATATTCACGCTGTACAAATTCAGTTTCATATCGATCAGATTATTAATGATGACAAAAGGTTTATTCTCCTTTAACAGATACTCCAGATCTTTATCTTCGATATACTGTTCAATGATGATCAGGCCATCTATCCGCTTTGTATTAAACTTGTTAATATACGAACCGTAATTGATCAAAAGAATATCATACCCGCTCTTTACAGCTTCTTTTTCAATACTGTCGATCAAACCCGCATAATAATGACTGAAATAAAAAGCACCATTCTTTGATTTGGGCATATAGATCCCGATCGTGAATGTTTTTCCGGTACTTAAAAGCTGGGCTCCGTAATCAGGTTCATAATTCATCTCTTTGGCGACCTTCTGCACCCTTTCAATTGTTGCCTCACTGATCTTGATATTATCCGTCTTGTACTTCCCGCTTATGATCTTTGATACGGTACTGATAGATACATCCGATTTTTGAGCAATATCTTTTATGGTTATTTTCATATCATTCCCTCCCTATAATGATCAAGATATCTTTTTTTATTTCAGGATAATCCACCTGTATGCGATCATCCTGTACATCTAAAGACTTCTGGAGAATCTGCTCCCCTGTCCATGTATCATAGAAGAGTGCCTTGTATCGGCCTTCTCCCAAGGAATTCTTTACTTCGATCTTCCCCGGCTTTGAAGGATTGATCTTTTTTTTATCTAATACTTTTTCAATATCAAAATCCCGATTTTTCAGACGCACATAGATCTTATCTTTGCTTTTGATACCCATCGCTTCCACATCAGGGACGCAGTTCGTGAACCGGAACCATTTTATCTTAAACCAGTCCATCTCCGTGCTTATGATCCTGATAGTATGCTTTCCTGAGGGAATGTCAGCCGTAAAGACCTTATCTACCTGATTGGGCTTCTTTGATTTGATCTCAGGAAATTTCTTTGAAAAGACCTTTTTATTATCCACATAAAAGGAGAAACCGGCCCCGACATAAGAAGCCATTTCTACAAACATTTTAAACTTACCGTCTTTTAAAAAATTCAAAGTAAATTCCGGTTCTACCATCCAGGCTTTCTGCCATGACCCCTGCATGAATTTTGAGAGGAGTCCGTCTCCGATCATTTCATTATCTTCCATCTGATATTTTTCACCGGTCGCTTTTTCCCAGTCCACCACCGGTGCAAAAAAATAATCCCCTATACTGTCAGTTTCCACTTTTACCTGTATCCTTTCCCTGTTGTTATAATCCACATCACTGGTGAGCTCACTGAAATTTTCAAAATGATAATAGAGGTTATTCTTCTCAATATACTCATCCCACCACCAGTACAAAGCCGAAGTCGGTGCACCTGAAAAAAACGAATACCAGATCACATCATGGATCCTGATACCGGTTTTGTCCTTTGCTTCTGCAGAAGCCATCTCCACACTTCCTCCGATCTCTCCTGTTAAATGCGGCTTATTGAATTCTTTCATTTTAGTAAAAGGAATTGAAAACAGGGCCTGCCGAAAATCCTCTGTATAAACATGTGTCTGAGAAAAGTCGATCTCTTCCAGATCATATGTTTCTCCGCCGGCCATACGCCTGGAATAACTGGTTGCCACCAGATGTCTATACGGATCAATGGATTTGAGATAAGCAGCCATCTCTTTATGCCAGGCCATGACTTCTTCTTTGTTATGCCCGGTCCCGAGGTCCACTTCGTTGAACAGTTCCCAGCACATGATCGAGGATGCATACCCCCATCTGGCTACCATATACAGCAGTTTTCTCTTAAAGTATTTTTTAGCGATTGTATCAGTAAAGAAATCTTTCGGCTCCTGGATCGGCCCGCCATTATAAAAACAGTAGGGATTCTGTTCCCAGTTATATCCATCTGCTATATCCCGGTAGTTATTGATACAGAACTGAATATAGATCTTCTTTGCCCGGGCATACTCAATGATCTTGTCCCATTCTTTAGAATCTTTTTGCGAATATCGGCCGAGCCCTTCCCTCCTGGGCTTGATCCATTCTATGGTCAATCCCCACGGAATATTCCACATCCTGGTCCAGTTCATTCCTGCTTTGCTGAATTTTTCAAAGTAGTCCAGGTAGCTATTCTTATCCTGTGGTGTAACCCAGCCCAGAGAGAGGCCGAACGGATAAAAAGCAGAACCGTCCTGAAAGATAAACCGGTTACCTTTAGTCATTACAAAGCCCCTGTTTTCAGAAGGCAGACATTTAAACTGTAACCGTTTACTGTCATAAACTGTCTCTCCCTGTAAATTTTTGACCCTGATCTTATATTCCCATTTCCCTTCCTTAAAAGGCGCAAAACGTATCTTCCATGTCTGCCCTAAAGGGTTCGGCTCTTTTTTCCCCTCATCAGGATCTTCATAATAAAATGCCGGGACTTTGACCTCTTTATCATCAGGCCCCTTAAACAGGACAACACAGGTTACCTCTTCAGGGTTATAAGGATTCTGATAGGTATTCTTTAAATAAAAAGTCGCTTCATATTTATCATACATTTTCACTTCAGCCGGGGTTTTCAGTACTTTTTCAACTTTTGGCTTCTTGTAAAGACTCTTATCCGGTTTTTCCAGATAGGTGGGAGCTACGATCTTTCTTTTAGGAAGAAAGACCTTCCCCTTTACCAGGTCAAATTTTTCAATGGTCACCTTCCCTGTACTCTTCCTCCCTTTCATTCCATAAACCAATAAATTGGCTACTTTGATCATATCCTTATTATACAGATGGGTATTGTACTTCCAGTCTGTTGCTTCAGATTTAAAATAGGGTGCATTTAAATTTAAAATAAATTCTGTAGACTTTTTGGGCCTTAAAAGATACTGCGGTGATTCATACCAGACCCATCCGTTCCCGACCTGAAAAGCCAGTGCCATGGAAAGATATCTCTTTGAAGGATTTTTTACTTTTACTATTAGTTTGGAACTGTCATTCCAGTTCAGGTCCTCTTCAATAGAATGGCATGCTTTATTCATATTATCAACGTTAATATAGGAAAGGGAATATCTGTTATCCTCCTCTTTGATCACTTTTCCGGAATTATCCTTTGCAAAAGAAGCAATGGAAAGTCGTTTTAAAATATTATAGGCACTCCTGGTATTATCCTTCAGTACGGGTTCATACGGGATCACATAAGCATCATTCAATACTTCCTGCCCCGTGAAGCAAATATTGTCAAGATAGACTTTTGTTTTTTCCCCTTTAATAAAAACAAAAGTGATCTTTCTGACATCATTCATATTTTCCGGTTTGATCGTGTTCTCCCAGAGGGACTCCTGACTCTTCCATGTCTCCTCTTGAAGGTTAAAAATGATATCTCTGTTCCAGCCTTTCTTCAGCTGAATATTTTTACTTTCGAACCATTCATTCCCGGGCCCTGTAGAAAATCCCATGCTGAGATTTATCCTTTCTTCACAAAGAATGTCCATCTGGATCGTCTTTACCATGGAGAGATCAAAAAAACCTTCCCGGGAAATAAATCCTTTTTTAGACCAGCTGGTTTTATTGATCTCCAGCTCCAGGGCTTTTTCCTCTTCGGAAGTGTACGTGGAGCTTATTTTCATTGAGCGTACCGCATTATCCTCCATTGCCGTAATGAGCCACATGTTCTCACGCTCAAAACCTTCCCATATATAACTGTATCCCGATACTGCCCGGAATAAAAAAATAACTATTAAAAAAATCAATCTTATCGCTTTCATAAAACTTTTCCTGTCTCCTTGTCTATTTCTATTTTAAAAAATTCCGCTTTGTATATGATTTTTTGACCGGATCAGGAACCACTCCCGCATTATTTTTAAAATCAGGTGACAGGCACTCTCGGCCTTATTGCCAAATGGAAATTTCTATAAAATTATGGTAGTCGCAAGCTTCAGCTTGCGCTTAAGGATAATATTTCAACATTCCGCAGGCTAAAGCCTGCGACTACCTCATTTTAATCCATTTAAACAACAGAACCTCAAGGCCTGTCCCCTGCCCCATTCGGGGAAATGATCACTTATTGATACGATTATGGAGGTACTTGTCGTATCGTTTATTCTTCTTCCTCTTCTTCCGGGGGTTGAGGAGAAAATGGTTTTCCCTTCATCAATTTAAAACTCTCGATCAATATATTTCCTGTACTCGTGCTTCCATAGACCCCGTAGATCAGAAAATGGATCCCTTTGATATTGTTCTTCTCAAAAAGATTGGTAACATACTTCCAGTCAGTATCTTCAGTCTTGAAATTCGAAGCTGTCAGAAGAACTTCCACCTCGGTAGATTTACCCGGTTTTAAAAGATACTGTGGTGATTCATACCACTTCCATCCATTACCGGACTGTATTCCCATTGATATACAGCAATACTGTTTACTGTCATTCTTAATACTCATAACAAGCTTGGAATAATCCGTCCAATCCATATCCATCTGGACCTTATAAGCCGCTTTACCGACATTATCTACTTTTGAATACTGAAGAGAATAAAGCTTCCCTTCTTTCTTAACACCCGGGCTCTTTTCTTTTGCCCAGCCCGCCACAGAAAGCTCTTCCAGGAGGCTGTATTCATCTACAAGCTTGGTCGTATCCAGCGGTTCATAAGGCATCGTATAAGCCGGATTAGCAATATTTTTCCCTGTAAAACGGACATTATCGATATAGACCTTTCCTTCTCTGCCCTGCATAAAGACTATGGCGATCTTTTTGGTATCCTTTAAATTCTTCGGCTGGTCATTCAATTCCCATCCTGTGGCTGCGCTCTTCCATTCTTTTTTATCAAGATTCATTTTAATATTTTTATTCCAGCCTTCTTTCAAACGAAAAGCTTTTGTTTCATACCAGCCCCAATCTTCTCCCGTGGAAAGGCCCACGCTGACCTGCAGAGGTTTCTCAATATATATATCGAATTGGATCTCTTTTATTCCGGAAAGATCCATTGAGCCTTCTCTTGAGAGAAATCCCTTATACTTCGATCCTGTTTTTCCCAGATCAACCTCTAAAGATTGTTTTCCTTCAGTCTGCTGAGATTTTACGATCTTGATATCATTGACGGCATTGCCCTTCATCACGGTCACAGACCAGAGATTTTCCTTTTCAAAACCTTCCCACACATATCCGTATAAAGATACGGCCGAAAGAGAAATGACCATGATACAGATCACTATCATTTTGGCTGTTAATTTCATGCTATTTATACCTCCTTAAAATTATAATAGCAAATGTTTTCGAAAAAACAATTTCGCTTAACCGCTTTCATTAAAAATACTCATTTAAAATAAAAAGTCAAGTTTTTTCCTGCAATTTCTATTAATATCATCCCCTTCACACACTGATTGTTATTACTTTATCCGGGCTGTCGGTTTAATTAATTATTTCAAAAAAAATAAATGTAGAAACAGACCTTTAGGTCTGTTATTTCCTTTTTTAACACACCTAAAGGTGTATTTCTACACTATTTTCTGATCACGACCAATATGTCCCTCTCGATCTCAGGATACTGTATTATAAATTGACCGTTCTTCAGATCATAATTCTCAACTTTGATCAACTCATTCTTCCATGTATTATAAAAATAAGCTTTGGTCTTTTTCTGATCCAGGAGATCTTCTATAATGACCGTCCCCTGCTGCGCTCTCTTTTTCTCTTTTTCAAACCAGGTATTAAAATTAAAATTTCTGTTCTTGATCCATATATAAATACTCTTGTCATCCTTTAATCCATATATTTCCACATCATTGACTGAATTAATGAACTTAATATATTTTATCCTGATCCAGTCCTTTCCTGTATTTTTAAACCCTATAATATGTGTACCTTTTTTAACATTTACCCTGTAAACCGAATTTACATCCTGAGGCACTTTAAAATCGGTTTTATCAAATTTCTTTTCAAGAGCTTTCTTGTAATCAACCTCTATCACAAGATCTGCTCCTGAATCAGACACCTGTTCTATCATGATTTCAACATAGCCGTCTTTTAAAAAGTTAACCTCAAACTCAGGACTCACTTTTTTATCACTCTGAAGCGCTCCGTGAAAATACATGGAAAGATAACCCTCTCCTTTCAACTTTCCTGCGGATACTTCATACTGCTCTCCTGTCGGGGATTCTTCTTCAAGGATAGGAGTAAAGAGATAATCGCCAATTCCTTTTACTATGGTCTTGATCTCGATCTTTTTCATTGTACTGAAATCAAATCCTTTTATTAATTTATTGAAATTATCGTAATGGTAATAGAGATCATTCTTTTTTACATACCCATCCCACCACCAGTACATGGCTGATGATAATGTTCCCGAAAAAAAAGAGTACCATAAAGAATCATGAAGCCTTATACCGGGCTTATCTTTTTCCTCCTCCAATGCGGACCGGCCGGAAGAACCGAATTCTGCGGTAATATGAGGCTTATTTAATTCATCGATCTTAAACTGCGGAATGGTCATTAATGCGTTTCTGATATCATCGGAATATAAATGACTCTGCGAATAATCTATTTCGTCCAGACTAAATGTATCCATACCGGCCAGTTGGTTATAGAAACTGGTTGTGATCAGATGTTTATGGGGGTCGACCCTTTTAATATAAGAAGCAATATCTTCATGCCATTGGGTTACATTGTCAGGATCATAATCTGAAGTTAGATCCACATCATTGAAAAGTTCCCAGGCCATGATTGAAGTTGCGTATCCCCAGCGGGCAATGGTATATAACAGCCTGCGTTTAAAATATTTCATGGCAATTTCATCTGTAAAAAATTCCTTTGGCTCTTTGACCGGCCCCCCTTTCTTTTTGTTATAGGGATTGGATGACCATTCATAATTATTATCAAACATCCTGTGGAAAT
>JAHITG010000175.1 GCA_018817865.1 Spirochaetota bacterium | reverse complement strand
TCATTAAACTTTGAATATCTCTATTTTCCATTATATTATGATGATTACAGCCAGCCCCTTTCTGAGCAGAAGTACAAATTGGAATGGAAACAGAAGATCTCTTTTTAAAGGATTCCCCCCTATAATGAAAAAGTGTTGACTTTTTACTCTAATTTTATAAATTAATACACCTTATGGATAATAGCGGTCAATTAACTTTTGAAGACAGCCCTTTATCAACGCATTTTAATGAAGGGCTTTTATATATACAAAACGGTGATTTGCAGAAAACATTAGAAGTTATGGAAGAAATTTATAAAGAGAATCCTAATTTTACCGGTGTTGTGGAGACTATTAAGTCAATGAAATTCTGGCAAAATCGCTGGGTGAAGAATTTTCAATTTGCAGAAGGATACCAGCGGGCAGAATATTTATTGAAAGAATGGGATAATTATGATAAATTCATTCAGAATTCCAATATTCATTATGAAAAGGTGATCATATATCTTAAAAATTTCATATTTAAAAGTATCATTAAGAACCTGGTTCATTCCTATCAGCAGTCAGATGTACCTAATATTGATGTCCTTCTCCAGATAGGGGAGATCTTTTTAAGTATTGAAGAGAATCAAAAGGCCATAGAGAGCCTGGAATATGCCAGATTATTCAATAAAAAGGATTCCTATCTATTATCTTTATTAGCTGATGCATATTACAGGATAGACAGTATTGATAAAGCAAAAGTCCTTTTTCGAGAGGCTTTTCTATATGATCCTCAAAAGATCATTTTATCAAAGATCCATTGTGATTTTATACGACAGCTCTATGATAAAATTATGGAAGAAACAGGTTATTCTGAAGGGCTTATTCTGGAGTGGATCGGGGTATATGGCGTTCTCTTAAATGTTTTCCACGTAAAAAGGGAGATCAATACCGATGAGCTCTCAAAATTGAACATGGAAATTCAGGAATTTGAAAATGAATTCTACGGGAAGAAATTTAATAATGAGTTTATTTTGCCAAAGATCATAAACAGATATTTTTGGCTGCTGGATTATTATACTTTACAAAATAATAATAAAGATTATATTGATATTTATTTAAATAAATTAAAAGAGGTAAATAAACACGTTTATCAGCAGTATGTGAGTTTAATGGAAAGAAATTCAAATGAAAAGGTAGATAATTATGAGTAGTGATACTATTATTAAAGAAGTAGAAAAATTGCTGGATGAAGAAAAATACAGCAAGTTTCAATTGAGCGAATACAGTTTATCAAAATTTAAAAAGATCGATGAGCTGATCAAAGAAGTTGAGAAGAATGATTTTAAGGAAAAAGTTCAAGATCTGGCTAACGAATATCTTAAAAAGAATGAATTCAGCTTGATAGCAAAGTATCTTATATCTATTTTAAATATGCACGAAGATAAAGAGTTGTTCATCAACGGATTCATGAAGATAATTACAAACTTTAAAGAAAGAGAAAAATGGGGTATCGTTGAATACCTTGCCCAAAAAATGCTTTCCATTCATGAAGATGAATTTGGTTTACGGTCTCTGATAGACAGCTTAAAGGTGTTGAATAAGAATAAGGAGATCCCGCCTCTTCAGGAAAGACTGATCAAGCTCAATCCGGATGATCATAATATTACTATCAGCATAGCCCGTTTTTATGAGAATGAGAATAAAAAGGATGAAGCGGTAAAATATTATAATCGAGCATTGAAACTTTTTATAAATAAAAAGAGCTCAAGAATGGTAGAAGATATATGGCTGAAGATACTGGAAATAGCCGATGATCCGTTACAGATCTATAAAGAGGTTGAAAATGTTCTAAAATCAAATTTTGATCCTGATTTTATTGTTGCCCTGTTGAGTCTGCTGATACACAATTTAATCAAAGCAGAAAAATATGCTGAAGTCATCTCGATCCTGAAGAACATTCTGGTGCTTCAACCTAATAATAAAGAATACAGAGAGGAGCTGGTCAAGGTTTATCGGTTGAGATACAAGGACCATTCTAAACTGGAAGAGACACTGAAACTATCCGGTTTGCGAATGTGGTGGAAAGATATCCGGCATGCAATAGAGTTGTTTGAAAAACAGATACAATTTGACGTCAATGTCTTTGTTTTTCATTACAGCTGGGGAACGGGAAAAATAATAAATATAGATAATAATTTAATAGCCATCGACTTTGAGAAGAAAGGTGATCACAAGATGTCTTTTGATATGGCCCTGAATACTCTTCAGATCATTCCCGAAGATCATGTAAAAGTAAAAAAGAGATATGATCTGGAATCAATACTGCAGATGGCTAATAAAGAACCTGTTCAATTAATAGAGATGGTCGTTAATAATATGGATAATAAAGAAGTGACCGTGGATGAATTAAAAGATGAAGTTACGGACAGGATCATTGCACCTTCAGACTGGCAGAGGTGGTGGGCTAAAGTTAAAAAATCTCTTAAAACTCATCCTAATTTTAAATTTTTAGAGGCAGAAAAGCTGATAAAATTTATTGAGAGTGATGCAAATTACGGGGATATAATATTA
>JAHITG010000174.1 GCA_018817865.1 Spirochaetota bacterium | reverse complement strand
TTGCCTCGATCCTTTTTTTATTTATGCCTTTTTTAATTAGGTATCTCTTTACTGCTTCGGCTCGTTTCTGTGACAATCTCATATTATGAGCGGGCTTTCCTGTGTCGTCCGTATGGCCGGCTACTTCAATATGCATTCCCGGAGTCTCCTCCATTTTTTTCACCAGTTCATCCAGGGCTTTAAAAGAGATCTGCTTCAGGGTGTCTTTGTTAAGATAAAAGAAGACTCCCTGCAGGACATACCGCCTGATATATTTTTTCACCACGCTGATCTTGATGGGCTGATTGATGAAGACCCTTTCGATGGTATCCGGTATCTCAATGAGTTCCTTGAAATTGAATTTGGAGCCGTATTTTTTTATAAAAACATCATAAATTTTTCCTTTCGGGAGTTTGGCTGAATATATTCCTTTTGGGCCGGTCTCTCCGCTGTTGGTATAATCTTCACAGGTGATCTGTATCCTGGCACCTTTTACAGGAGTATTATAAATATCCTTAACTGTCAGTGTTACCTGTGCGGTCTTGGGATCTGGTAATTTCCCGGCGATAAGAGTGAAGCCATTCATAAGGCAATTCAGTATTATGATAAATAATATTGTTCTGATAAATTTCATTTTTTACCTCCTGTTTTAAATAGTTATTCGACCTTTATGTTTAATGACCATTTCTTATCAGGTGCAATGGTTTATAAAAGAGTATACCGATGGAAATAAACAAAAAAGGAATAATAAATCCGCTTTTAAATGCATGGATGTGATCAGTTCCCCCTTTGTGAGATATTATTTTTAAAAGGAGTATGGCTAATGGGCCCGAAGCAATGAAGAGAGTTTCTGAGATGATCAGGTTGGAAATTGCTGTTTTAAATCCCGCGGCTTTTAAGATAAGGTATAGAAAAAAGGGATGAGCATACCAGAGCAGCCATGCGATATAAAATATAAAGGGAAGGTTCTTTGCTTTAAAAAAGTATTCCGGTATACCTGATCTCTTTAGGAATGTAAAAAGAGACATCATATCAATGAAAACAGACGGGCCCCGGGCAAAAAGGAAATAGAGCAGCCAGGAAGTCAATATAAAGAGCAAGTATCCCAGCAATCCATAACCGCCAAATCTGAGTATTGATCGTAAGAAGGAAGACTTTTCAATTTGGAAGAAACGGGAGCAAATAAGTATCCATCCTGCCATCAGCAATATTCCCGCGGGTACGGCCCAATGGTAATAGGTTATCCATGTAAGGCCTTCCCATCCGTGGAGTTCAATCTCCGCCCTCCAGAGGACAGCTGTAAGAATGCCGAAGACGGGTAACAGCCATATTAAATGATCCGTTCTGTTCTTTTCCATGGAATTATTTACAGGTAAATGTAGTAAAAACTGTTAAAAAGTCAAGGCTTGAGATATCTGTATGATCGTTTCTTTGCCTGTATAATATAAATACTTTTATTAAAAGGAATTATTTTTAAGATAGTAAATCCGGAGTTTCTTAATTCGGTCAGGACAGTTTCAGCATCTTTTCGATGATCAAAGGGAGGGCCCTGCTCCTCCTCGATCTTATCCCAGTCCAGGATGATCATCTGTCCGGATCCTTTAAGGACTTTTAATGCTTCCTTTAAGAATTGTCCGGGTTCATTCAGTTCATGATAGACAGTAGCTGTAAAAACGATGTCAATGGAGTTTTCAGGGATGGGAAAGCTGTTTTCCTGAGAGAGGAGAATTTCAACATTTTTTAATTTTTCCTTGCTGACCGTTTCTTCTGCTTTTTTCAGCATGACCGGGTCAATGTCTATGACAATTACTTTCCCGTTATTACCTACAGCCCTTGCCAGCGGTACTGTAAAGAACCCGGTTCCGCATCCGATATCTGCGATCATCTGACCTTTTCTGATCCCGATCTCGTTAATGATCTCACCGGGGGGCAAGAGCTTCCTTCTCTTTTCACTATCCAGCTTGTGAGATTGGCTATGGTCAAATTTTTTATGCATTGTGATCTTCCCCGCTTATTTTCAGCTCATCTTTCAGGATCCTTAAGAATTCCTCCCGGGCCTCTTCTTCCATCCATGGTTCATGCCCACAATTTTTTAAAAGGATAAACCGGAACTCTTTTAGAACAGAGGAAAGGGGTTCCTTCACTCCTTCTGCGGGATGGGGATCGTAGTCGCCATGGAGTGCCAGAACAGGGCATTGAATCTTTTTTCCCAATTTCAGAAGTTCCCCGCTTTTTCGAAGCTGAGCAGCTTCCTTCCAGACCTTTTTAAAGACGTGATATGAGCATTTCAGTTTTTTCTTTTTCATTGGAATCGGCTTATAAGTGTCGATCCTGGATATGAGATCTCCAAACCCGCTGAAGATCCTGTCTTTATTATGAATATCCGGATCCAGCAGCTCTTTCTCAAGAAACCGTACCTTTTTTTTCTCTTTATCTGAAAGACGCTCCAATCGGATCTGTGCTATTTTAGCAGCATATTCCTCCTTGAAAGGTCCGCTGCCGACCAGGATGATCTTTTTTGTGATCTGCGGATATCGTGAAGCAAAAATAAAACTCAG
>JAHITG010000173.1 GCA_018817865.1 Spirochaetota bacterium | reverse complement strand
TTTAAACCAACTTTTGACTTTTACTTTCATTGTCCAAAGCTTCATTGACCAGCCTATCAGCTTCCTTGTTCTGGGTTCTGGGAATAACTTTGAACTTTATCTTCTTGAATGTAAAATTATCAGGTTTTTTCAGATACTCCCTGTTCAGAGGATAATTTAAAAGTTCTATTTCATCTTTGGTGGATTTGGCCAGGAGCACATTCCTGTCCAGTTTACTCTTACTAATAACATGACTGAACGGAAGGTACCCGTCTATCTTTTCAACTGCAATATCCTGCATAAAGAAAGAGAGTTCATTAAAAAGAACCCTCCCGTTGATCAGAATATCATCCTTCTTAATTCCACTGCGAATGTTAGAAATAAGGTTTAAACTGCCGTTTATCTTTCCGTTTTTCAGAAAAATGATCTCAGAAGGAGGCTCAAACATAACTTTTACAAGCAATTTATAATCCTGGACGGGTTTTGTTTTAACCTTTCCGGAAACACTGCAGTTTAAATTAATATTAGGAATATTAAGATCAAACTTTTTAACATCAATGCTGTTCTTCCCTGCAATTGTTCTGTTATCCAGTGTAACTTTGTTTAAAAATTCCTTATAAAGAGTCTCATAATTTCCGGTATTTGAATTAAAAGAGACAACCTTGTTCATAACATCAGAAATGGAAAATGTATAGTTAATAGTTCTTATATTATCCGCGTTCTGTACGAACTGAACGCGGGAATAGAGGTTCTCGATCTTTAAACCGGTATTGTCATCATCCAGTAATAACCGGTCATTGGTAGTAATGATATCTGCTTTTAAGATCTTATCTTTGAAAGTGATCCTGCCAATTGTATTAATATCTCCTTTGAACGATTTAAAGGGAATATTATAGACCAGGGTATCCGGTAATTTATTCAGGATATTCCCTGTCATGATATTAAATTCCTGAATGGTCCCATTGAACACATTATTTCGGTATGTCCCCTTGAATAGCATGTTTATAATATCGCTTACCTGAAAGCGTAAAAAATCAATATTCATATCCCTTGTTTTAATATCCAGGACCTGCCTTGAAGAAATTGAAAGGGGGATCGTTTCTGAATAATCATAACGGTTACTCGATCGTGAGGCCAGTTTAAGGTTGGTAATATTTATATTCAGGGAATTAATAAATGTGCTTTTACCCCTGTTATAAAATTTATCAACAATGTTCAGCGTACCGGAGACGGATCTGGAGAACCTTTGAATATCGAGATTCTCCAGGCGGATGGTTCCGGATAATTTATCATTCTCATATATTATTTCAGTGATAAAATCGCCGTCATTGACTTTACAGTTATCTATAAAGAGATCTGCAGAGGTGATCCCTTTCCCGGGTTTAAAGAAGAGGGATGCATTCAAATTAAAATTGGTAACTTTCACGGTTTTTGCTGAAATAGTTTTAATATTCAGATATGTGTTTCCTATTATACTTTTTTTGGGGTCCATCCTGAAATCGGATGAAAAATTCAGATCTTTAAGATAGACATCATTATCAGGTAGAGAAAAATCAACATGATTCAGATCAAAACGGCCGGAAAGAAGAGGAGCTCTGGTATCGGATTCCTTTTTAAATGTAAACCTGGATGTTTTAAAGGCGCCTCCCAACTGCAGGTTCTTCTGGTTCATAAAGAGTTTCAGCAGGTTCTGGAACTCTTTCAGGTCCAGGGCATTCTCCTTCATGGCAAGATCGATCCGGGGTACAGCATCAAACTGAACGATCCTTCCGCTCAGGTTTATCAGCCGGTCCTTATTGACCTGAAGCAGGAAGGTATTGATCTGAAGACTGGAATCCTTTGTGATAAGGTCTGAATCAAAAGTAAATTCAATTTCCGGCAATTCAAAAAATTTATTGCCCATCTCCATAAGCTGATCCTTTAATTCATAATGGATCTTCACCTTCCCGCCTTTCCTGTTTTTTATATCAAGGTCCACATCAAGATCAAGAGGGATGACAAGTTTTGTAAACCTGTTATCAAAAATAATATTCTTTTTACCGGAATTAAAAAACTTGAACCGCAGAGAGTCGATCCCCTTTACGGATGTCTCCGCAAGTTTAACATTTGCCAATAGATTAATACCGGAAAGTTTAAAATAAAAATTTTTAATAAATTCCATCGAAAGATCTTTGATGGCAAAAGTCTTGAGATCAACATCTATCTTTAAGGGAGCCGGGGTATCCTTTTTTTCCTTTTCTTCTGACGGTTTTATAAGATCGGAAAAATTCCACTTCTTTATGGAGTCATTATATTCCATGCTGATATACGGCCTTTCAAAAATGATCTCATCGATCCTTACTTTAAAAAGGAACAGGGCAAAAAGATTATACTTTATCCTGACCCTGTCCACTTTTAAAAAAAATTCCTTCCTGAATCCGGGCGGATTAAAGATCCTCAGGTTTTCAAGCTCGATCCCTTTGATCAGGCTTATGCTCCTGATGTTGATCAGGGCTTTCATATTAAATGAATTTTTCAAGATCCTGACGACCTGATGTTCGACAAAACGGGGAGTAATAAAGATCTCATGCAGAAAGACAAGTGTTAATAAAAAAATAATGACTATTAATGAGAGGGTTAAAAGGATTTTTTGTAAGAGGCTCTGTTTTTTTTTCATGTAAATATTTTTTTAAAAATAAATTGCTGGATGATCTTGACACTATCCTCGGTGGGATGAATGAACTTACTGCCTACCTCTTTCCCGTGGGTCCTTGTAACTTTACAATCAGCCGTGATCAACTTATTCTCGAGGGTGAAGGAGATAACCAGGGCATCTCCCCGCATAAGGACTACATTTGAAAAAAAGGAGATCCCTCCGGTGGATAAACTGTTTATGATACACTTTTCTGTGATCTTGTTTTCCGAATCCATGTAGATGAAGGTTCCTTTTATATCAACGGGGATCCTCGGGTTTTTCCGTTTCTGATCTCCTTCAGTATACTTTCCGGTAAATGTCAGCTTTTTTCCTTTTGATTTTTCAAATCCATCCATAATGATTCCTCTGTCAGAGTTCCATTCCCGAGAGAAGGTTATTTTTTGTCATCTTTCTTGCATTCCTCACGAAAACCCTTTAATTCATCATAAGCTTTCATCAGCTCCTGACGTCCTAATTCCATTGTATGTTCCCAGGCTTTCAGCACTTTCTCCAGGAAATACTTCTCACCGTCTGTAAATTCCTGTAAATTTGTCATGGCATTCTTTTCTTTTAAATGATCGATCAGCTCCTTCCTGGAATACTCCGATACTTTTTCCCATGCCTGCAAACTATCCTTGACATGTAAAAGTTCTTTCCTGCTTAATTCCGTCACCTCTTCATGGGCTTTAAGGCTTTCATACGCAGTCATCAGTTCCTTTCTGCTGAATTCCCCGGCCTGCTCAAATGCACTGATAATGTTCTCATACTCCGTAATCTTATTATTTAAAGTACCAAACTCGAATAAGACCCGGAAAAAGTATATCAGCTCCTGAAAACTTGTGGGGCGGGACATGTAGAATATATTCTTCATTTCACACTTTCTAAAGTTAAACTGCTTTGCTTCTTCCCTGGACATTAAGAACAACAGGCAGTAATTCCCCTGCTTATTAATATCTTTTAAGAGCGTCTCTACTCTTTTTCTCTCTTTTCCGTCATGAATAATGATCGTCCTGTGGGAGCGTTCCTTTAATTTTAAAAATTCTTCTTCCTCTTCAATAATGGAGAGCCTGATCTGTTCTTTGGAAAGATCTTTTTTTATCCGGTTGATCAATTGATTTTTACATTTATATAATACAATATTTGCAAACATCCGGCCCCTCCTTTTATTTACTGTAAGGGTACTGTAAAATATTCAGTGCAAATTATCACTTCATTTCCAAGATATTATTTAAGAAAAGATTGTCAAGATATTTATGGGAATAGGGTCTTTAATTGAACTGGTCATCAAGCTTTTTCATCTGTGTTTTCTTCTTATCAATTTCCTGTTTGATAAAGCTTGAACTCATCCATTTCTTCATAGCTTCAATATCTTTCTTGTCAAAATAGAGGGCTCCGGGCCGGAAGAGAAGATATTTATCCTGTTGACTGGCTGTTTTGGAAAAAGTGATGACCATCTGGTGCCTGTTCTTATACTGTGTCAGGAAGTGAAATGTTGCGATCACATCACTTCCCTCGTTCATATATCCGCCATACCTGAAGAAGATCTTTAAATTAAGCTGGTCTATGGCTTTTTGAAGGCTGATATTTTCCTGATCCGCTTTTTTACTCCACTCTTCATACTTTTTAATGAATTCAAAGATCCTTTCTCTGTCAAACTTGGATAAAAGCAGGTCAATATCACAATACCCGGATGTGTAATAGAAATTGACGACTTCCGTATATTCCACATAACTGCACCTGGCCGGTACAATATCCATTCTGCCTGATACCCGGCTGTGCACAGCCACATCAAATTTATAGTACTCGATCTCATCTGCCAGAACTAAGGATGCGAGAAAAATAATGAGTAAAATAATGAAGGGAATGGAGCCTGTTTTTAATAATTTATACATGAAAACGGTTTTCACTCTCATTTACATTAAAATTTATCCGGGTTACATTCATAAAAGTGGAAAATATCCAGAATACAAGGATAGACCCGAAAACGATCAAAGTAAGATATAAAATTCTTATGATCATACCATATTATCGGGTATTCCTAAATTATGATTAGGGGAGGGCTTTAAACTACTACCATTGATTTGAAGAGCTCATTGGTATCTTTTGTTACATTTTCGATCAGCTTTGCTTTCCGCTCATCATCTATCTTATACTTCTCAAATGTTTCGAACAGAATTTTATAGTTGTTACCGTCAATACCAAGGCCGAATTTACTCAGGTAGGAGATATGATCGGCAATATGGACGTACTCTATGATCTTGGAATTCTCATTTTTACATTCAGACGGGTCATGGTGATATTTATTCGAGTCTACGATCAGCTGAGGCAGTTCCCAGCGGATAGCCAGTTCAGCTCCCAGGTCACAATGGTTAAAACCAAAGACCTCTTTTTCCGCTTTATTAAAGGGTTTATCCTCATCAAAAACAATTTTCTTTATTACCTCGATGTACTTCTTTAAATAGGGGCTCAAAAGGATCTTGCCGATATCATGAAGCAGGCCGGCAAGGAAGACCTTCTCCTGATCGTCACTCTTTATATTCCTGGCTATGAATCCCGCTCCTACAGCCGTTGCCAGGGAATGAGTGAACAGCTGCCCTTTCTCCAGTCCATAACCGTCAAAACTCCTGTTTAGAGCATTGGATGAGGCCAGTGTCAAAGCCAGGTTCCTGATCGTATTCATACCCATAAGTACAATGGCCTTTGATATGGTATCGATCTGGCGGGACTGTCCGTAATACGCGGAATTGGCGATGCGCAGCACTTTTGCGGACAAGGAAGAATCATTGATAATGATCTTTTCCAGGGCTTCCGGGTTCGTATCCTTATTCTCAAGCTCCTTGATCAGTTTCGAAACGATCTCCGGCAGGCTGGGCAGGGTTCCGACCTCAGACATGATCTTCTGCCAGAGCGCTTTGGATTCTTCTTCGCTTAAATGATCACTCATAATATCCACCTTATTGACTATCATATAAAAAATATTTTGATTGTCCAGAAATTTTTAAAAAGGAAACAAAAAAAATGGCATCGGTTCTTTAACCAGACTAAACCGGTTGACAAATAAATTAAAATTAATATCTATTATAATAATCAAACAGATTTACAGACTATTCATATTTCAAATAGAATAAGTACTAACGGAGGAAATCATGAAAAAATGCCTTTCTTTTATTGCCATATTAACCTTTAGCCTGATCATATCTTCATCAATTTTACAGGCTGATTTTAAAAACTCCTTAAGAAGCGAGAACAGCTTTGACCTGGTTCAGGATGACTGGGACTTTCTTATCCGCCCAATGTATTATGACGGATTAAAAGGAAAAATGGTCATAGTCAATTTAGACTCTGCCTGGAGCTCCAATGCATTATATATGGGTGCTGCTCTGGACTTTTTTGGATTGAATGAGACCATTGCGGTCCAGTACTATCAGGAAGATAGAAATAATTACAGTAACCGAAAATATGAAACGCATGAAAAAAGCAGCGGGACGATCTATACCCAGTATACGCTCACTATTGAATCGCTTGAAGATGAAAATTATTTTACTCCTAATACAGACTTTTTTGATCTTCATCTTGGAAGCAGTATGAAGATTAAAGATATGAATATAGGTATCGGTATCAGGGTCAAGGTTAAAGACCGGGATGCTGACCTAAATATTGTGGATAATGGAACTATAACCTATACAAATAATGTTCCAAAATCTTATACCCTGCAGGAAGTAATAAACTACCATATCAAAAATACAGATAAGGAATACTCATTTTTAGCTGGATTTATTAAAGGAAAACTTCGCATGCAGGGAGAATTCTCCCTGCTCAAAAGAAAAGGGGATGGAAGTACATATGTTTGGACCAAGACCAACAGGTATGCAAGCGGGAATATACTGAGACGGGAAAAATATATAGGGGAAGGTGACTTCACCCGTATTGAGGGCGTCAGAACCAGTGCAACACTCTCTGATGACTTTGATCTTCTGGCAGATAACGGGCCGATCGCTTTAAGCGGATTCAGGTACGGGATCGAAGGGGAGATCACGTTTTCAAAAGTTTTTACTCCAGGTGCTTCGTTTTATATGTCCTTTTATGATATTGATAGTGATGAGGAATTGTACACCGGCTATAGTGCGGAAACAGAGCATTATGATGTTTCCGGGAACATGAAGAAAGATAAACTGTCAATAGGGGAAGTTAAATATATTTTCAACAGCTTTTATATAATGGATACGGCTGTCTACAATAAATCATTCTTTAACCTTTCGGAAGATATATTACTGGCCATGGCTCTGGAATGCCGGCTGAACAAGACTAAAAAGGATTTTACATTGGAAGGCTCTAATATAAGATATGAAACAGAAGATACCAATGATGACGGGTCCATAGACATCAGTACAATAAAAGTAACCAGGGGATTAATAAACGAATATCTTCAGGAGACTACGGAAATAAGGATAAGCTTTCCGATCTATTGCGAAATAAGTGTGACAGAGAATTTATCACTCCGCGTCGGTTCAAAGCTGACCCTTATAAATGTTAAGACCAACTCAACAGCTACTCGGTTTAACGGACCTCCCTATGAAGATTTTACAGATAATTATTTTCCTGAGAATAACTATACCGGCAGATTAAAGGATCATACAGAAGAAACAACTACCCGGGATGATTCCGCAACAGTATTAAATAAAGAGATACAGTTTGGAATCGGCTGGGATATTAATGAATCATTTTCATTTGATACTTTAACCTCACTCACCCTCCTTTCAGGAGCAATAGATATCTTTTCCTGGCATATCGCCGGAACAGCGAGGTTTTAGATGTGGTTTACAAAAAATGGGGACGGTGGAGCTGTGGAAAAGTATAATATTTGTATAAAATAATTGCAGGCACGAATTTATTCGTGCTTTTTATTAATGTATCTTTAAACTGCCGAAAAACACGATTAAAAACGCCCTGGTACCCGAAGGGTGTGCCTACAAATAGGCTTTATTAACAGCCCTACAGTCCCTATTCATTCGAACTTATGATTTGACATTTTTATTTTTTTTTATATCATTTAATTATAGTACATAACAAGGAAATGAAAGTGTCCTACAGATTTAA
>JAHITG010000172.1 GCA_018817865.1 Spirochaetota bacterium | reverse complement strand
TTCATATCCTCTTCATATTTCAGGATCTTTTTATCGATCTCTTCACATTTCGATGCATATTTATCGATATCATCGGACATCTTCTTTATTTCAGAGGTAAGCCCATTGTTATCATCCTCGATCTTTCCTATCTCCGATTCAAGATTCTTAAGGTAGGTATTATTCCTTTTGATGGAATCATGGATAGCATGGATGTCCTTATTGTGATTATTAATATAATGCTTCAGATCATTCTTTACCATATCCAGTTCATTATATTTATCCGTAAGATCTGATACCTGTTTTGAGATCTTTTCGTTTTCTGACTCGATAGTACTGATTTTATTCTGATTGGAGATAATGGTCTGCATCATGTCATTGATCTTCTGATCGATCTTTTCTTTCTTGGCATAGGGCCCTTTCTCATCAAAGATAAGGTCCCTGAATTCATCCTGTGAAGCAGTAAGGTCCTGGATGAGCTTCCGTAATACTTTCAGCTGGGAAATAATATCCTTTAGATCCGCCCCGGCTTTTCCTTTTTTGTTCAGGATCTCTTCCAGCTGATCCTTGATCTTATCGATCTGTTCATCCAGCTGTGCCTTCAGATTAAAATGGCCGCTCTGCTTACCTAAAACTTCTTTCTTCTTTTTATCGATCTGGGCTACAAAATCATCCGTTACTTTTCGCAAATGTACACGCAGCTCCTCGATCTCCCTGGTGTTCTCTTCAATAACATTCTTTAATTTCTCTTTCTCCTGAAAATTGATGGTCTTTTTCTCTTTAAGATCATCTTTCTGATCATTGATATCGATCAAGAGTATTTCATTCTCTTTCTGTTCCGATTTGAATTTCTCCAGTTCTGCTTTCAGGGATTTGATACTGGTTTCATTCTTTATGTTTTCATTCACTATATTTTTAATCTGATCTTTCTTTAACTGTATATCCTTATTATTCTTATTCTTCAGATCATTAAAAATATCAATCTTGTCATTATGAGAATTAATTATCTGTTCATAGGTCAGCTTGTCTTTTTCAAACTTATTCTTAGTCTGATTGAATTTGAATATCTGATTCTTTATCTTCTCGATTTCAGAATTCAGTGAAGAATTCTCTGTCTTTAATTTTGTCTTTTTATCTTTCAGCAGCTTGATCTTATTATCCATTTCCCCGGTCTTTTCGACATTTTTTTTATACCGGCTTCCGTACAGTAATATTTCCAGTTCTTTCAGATCATCTTTGCTATTATTATATATCTTAGCTTTCTCTGCCTGTTTTTTAAGAGAAGTCCTTTCACTCTCCAGTTCCTTTAAAAGCACATTTACCTGTGAGAGATTGCTGTTGGTTGCATCGAGCTTGGATAGCGTCTCTTTCTTTCGGGCCTTGTACCGTGCAATACCGGCCGCTTCCTCAAAGATCAACCGCCGGTCTTCCGGTTTGCTGGACAGGATCATGTCGATCTTGCCCTGCTCCATGAATGAATAGGCCCCTTTACCGATACCGGTATCTGCCAGAAGGTCATGAATATCTTTTAAGCGGACTTTATTTTTATTAATAAAAAATTCGGTCTCCCCGCTTCTGTAGACCCTTCTTTTTATTGAGATCTCATTATACTTGAGAGGCAAGGACATGTCAGAATTATCAATTACGATCTCCACCTCTGCAAAGCCCATGGGTTTATGGACCTCTGTCCCCGCAAAAATAGTATCTACACTGCTGTCCCCGCGAATGGACTTGATATTTTTTTCTCCGAATCCCCACTTTAAAGCATCAACGATATTACTCTTCCCGCAACCGTTCGGGCCGACGATGCAGACGACTCCGCCTTTAAATTCAAATTCTGTTTTAAAAGCGAAAGATTTAAATCCGTATAATTTTACTTTTTTAAGAAACGGCATAAATGGATCTCCGGAAAAATTTTAAGATAACCACAATTTAATAAACAGGAATTAAATAAAAAAGCAATAAAAATTTGAAAAATTACTGCCCTTATTTTACTTTGGGATCATGTCTTTATAAAAGACAGTACAGTCTCTTTTATTCCTTCCTTATCAAGTTTATACTTTCTATACAGCTCATCAGCCGTACCTGATTCTCCGAAAATATCATTCAGTCCCAACCGGTACAGCTTTCCGCACTGATTCTCAGCCAACACTTCAGCTACAGCAGTTCCCAATCCGCCAATGATATTATGATCCTCAATGGTCATAATATTCGAATTGATACGGGCTGATTCTATGATGATATCTCTGTCAATGGGCTTGATCGTATGAATGTTGATCACCCGTAAATTTATATTATCTTTTTCAAGTTCCTTTGCCGCTTCTAAAGCATATGAGACCATTGCACCTGTCACAAATAATGTTCCATCCTTTCCGTCTTTTAGCAGAACCCCTTTTCCGGGTTGAAATTTATAATCTGCTTTATTAATTGCCGGAACTTTCTGCCTGGTCAGCCTGAAATAAACCGGCCCTTTATGCTCTACGGCAAATTTAATGGCTTCCTTCGTTTCAATATCATCAACCGGCTGCATCACAACCATATTCGGCAGAGACCTCATAAGAGAAAGATCTTCCAGCGCCATCTGAGAGTTACCATCTTCACCCACACCCAGTCCTGCATGTGTCCCGATAAGTTTTACATTGGCCTGGGAATATGCAATGGATAACCTTATCTGGTCATACCGCCCGGTGAGAAAAACAGCAAAACTGCAAATAAAAGGTATCTTACCCACATAAGAGAGTCCGGATGCCGTCCCGATCATATTAGCTTCCTGGATCCCCATCTCGAAAAAGCGGTCCGGAAATTTTTTGGCAAAAATTTCAGATCTCGTAGATTTGGAAAGGTCCGCATCCAGAGCAACGATCTCTTTATTTTTT
>JAHITG010000171.1 GCA_018817865.1 Spirochaetota bacterium | reverse complement strand
TCTTGATTTTTTCCCTGCTGACAGCCCTCCGGTAGGACTGGTCGATCCGGAGGTATTCAATACAATGCTTCAGAAACGGACTCTGGAAGTAAAACTGAATGATGTGATCATTCAGTATTCAGATGGTGTTCTGGAAGGAATGAATGTTGCTAAAGACCTGTATGGTGAGGAGAGGTTTAATGAATCCATCAGGAAGAACGGGCATTTACCCATCCAGAAGATCATAGACAATACTAAAGCAGATCTTTTTGCCTTTACCAAAGGGGCCACTCAAAATGATGATATTACGCTTATTGGAGTTAAGGTTGTAGGATAACCCTGTATTAACATACAATATATAGATTAATTGACTTTTTTTTAAAATATTGTATATTTTAATAAGGAGTTTGCAAAAAATTATTTAATAAGGAGGTGAAACAGCATGTTAAAAAAATTTTTAAATGATGAAACCGGTCAAGGAATGACTGAATATATCCTGATAGTTGTTTTAGTAGCCGTAGCTGCAATAGTTGTGGTAAAGGTTTTTGGTGAGCAGATCAAATCCTTGTTCCAGAAATCCACAGATAAGATCAAGACTGAAACCGAAGATGCATTTAATTAATAGAATGGTTTCTGTTAAATGTTCATATGCTGTTTTTATCAGTAATTATGATCATTTAATAACAATGAACAGTAATCTTGGTTATTTACGAAATAAAATTAAATCCTTTAGGATTTATTAAAATCCTAAAGGATTTAATTTTAAGTTATAATTATACTGTTTTTCCTCTTACATTATTAACAGGTTTATAAATTAGTGATTAAATTTAACAGAAATGATAATTAAAGAATAATATTGGATTATAAAAAATTTAATATTATTCTTTATTTATTTTAAACAATAACAGGATTAGACTTTTTAAAAGAAATACGTATGATCTAAAAGGTTGATCGATTCCAAGGAGGTATGGATATGAAGAGTAAAATAGCCAAGATCATTGCTTTCTTTGCGGCAGTTTTTGGTATTTTAGGCTTTCTATTGTATTTAAACAAAGTAGAGGAAGATGTCGCACTGGAATCGAACCTTAAGAATGTAGCTGTTGCTAAAATGTATATTCCGAAGTATGCAGTCATTAAACCTGAAATGATCAGGATCCAACAGGTCCCTGTCAAATATCTTCAGCCGGGTGCTGTTACAAGTATAAAAGAATTATTAAGTCAGGAAAGAAATAAGCAATATGTTACTCTTGTTCCAGTAATGGAAGGAGAAATGATCCTATCCACAAAAATAAGTATGCCGGGCCAGAATACAGGATTATCAGTAGTGATCCCTTCCGGTAAGAGAGCCATCAGCGTTCCTATTTCTACTGATACGGATGTCAGTCTGATAAAGCCCGGTAATAAGATAGACCTCATCTCTACTTTTGCTGACAAGTCAGTTTATCTTCTTCAGAATTTGGTGGTACTCTCAGTAGGCAATAGTATTATAGGAGAGCTGGAAAACGAGGGAAGAAAGAGTAAGTCAGTATTAGGTTCAATTTCAGATATGGCAACGGGTGGAGGAATGAATATTACACTTGCTGTTACACCAATGGAAGCACTCAAGATAGCTTATGCAAGGGGTAAATGTGATTTTAATGTAGTCCTTCGAAATGCAGTAGATGACACGGTCAATAAAGTCACCCCGATAGGAAATAATAATTTACTGGATGAAAAAGTAAAATTTAAAGATAGTGTTGAAGTCATAAGAGGTGTTGACAGGATCAAAGAATTTTTTAAATGATTTTATACTAAAGTGAGGAACCTTATGAGAAAGAGCTATATTCTTTTATTGTTAATATGGTTGTTATCTGTTACATCTGTTTATTCACAGAATGACGGGGATATCTCCGTAGCGATCGGCGAGCAGAAAAGCATAATGGTGGATGAAAGAATAAAAAAGATCGCGATCGGTGATCCGGAAATTGCAGATGTCAGGGCGATCTCTTCCTATGAAATATTAATTAATGGAAAAAGCGGCGGATCCACTTCTCTAATAATCTGGACAACCACAGATAAGATCGAAAGAAAAGTGATCGTTTCAGAGATCGATTCAGACAGGATATACAAGGAATTAAAAGAATTATTGAGCGGTATAGGGGGAGTAAAGATCAAGACCCAGTCCGGTAAGGTGATCCTGGACGGAGAGGTATCTAATGACAGAGACCTCCCGGTTGTAGAAGATCTGCTCAGAAGGTATAAGGGAATGATAATGAACTATATCAAATTGCCCGTGCAGATGATCAAGATCAATGCCAGGGTGGTTGAGATAAGTACTTCTGATGACTCACAGATAGGTGTTGACTGGCAGAAAAAGTTTGAATTTGTTGAAGATACGATAGAAGGTATATACAGTTTAGGTCAAATATCCAGGACCACAAAACTGGATGCTGTCCTGGATTTTTTTGCTCAGGATGGCAAGGCAAAAATAGTGGCTCGTCCTAATATAATCGTGATCAATGGAAAAACAGCTACATTTCATTCCGGAGGCAGGCTTCTTATCCCTACCATTTCGGCCAACAATGTCTCTGTTGAAGAAAAACCATATGGCGTAGACCTTACTATCACGCCTTTTGGCGATAGAAAGAGTAATCTGATCAACACGGCAGTAGCAATTGAAGTCTCTACTCTGGATTGGGCAAATGCTGTAAAGAGTTCCGAGGCAACGATCCCGGCCATTAAAGACCGAAAGATCAGTACCCAGATCGATATAAAGCTCGGAAAAACCATTGTTATTGCCGGACTTTTAATGGAAGAAGAACAGGAATTCACAAAAAGAGTTCCTATTCTCGGCCATATTCCCCTCCTGGGGTTATTGTTTTCAACTTCGGAGGTTAAGAAGAGTAAAACTGAACTCGTAATTTTCTTGACCCCTTCTTTTGTGAATTTTTTAGGTGAGGAGATCCTTGAATAAAAAGAGTGTTACCTTGTTCAATAAGATCTTCTGTCACCATACAAAAAAGGATGCAGATCATTGTATAAAGATAAAAATATGGGACATGCAATTGGCTTTATGCAGCAGGTGTCTTGGTCTATATCCCTTTTCACTGACCTGGCTATTCCTGTCACTGAGTTATAAGATCAAATTAAGTCATAGTTTTGAAAAAAATTTTATTATCTATTCATTATTTCCGGCATTTCTTGACTGGACCCTGACAGGATTGTCTGTTATTAAAAGTAACAATAGAATAAGATTTTTTTCAGGCCTGTTTGCCTCATTCGGTCTTGCCAGGTGGTGGTATCTCTGGATAATGCAGAACCATATGGATATTGTATTAGAGATAGGACGAATGTATCTGATAGGGATCATTGTTGTCAGCCTGATAATTTTTAGAATAAAGGTTGTTTCAAAATAGAAAATGGTTATGGAGTAGATGATATTATGCTGCTTCTCATGAAAATTGGTATACTTGTGAGTTTCGCTTATCTTTTTTTCTATCTTGTTCTTTTTATAAATACGGCACTTCAGAAATCGAGAAAGAAAAAGGAGGAAGCCCGTAAAAAGCTTGCAAACATCACAGATGAACACTTCCTTTCTGAAAAAAAAGAATCAGAGGATAAGCTTGAGGCAGAAATCCGGGATTTAAGCGATAAAGCAAGAAAAAAATACCTGACTTTCAGAAAGGTCTTCACCTGGGCAGATTATAAAAAGTATAGAATGGTGAAGATCGTGACAGCATCAGTCCTCGGGCTTCTTTTTACATGGTTTTTGAATATAATATTCGGTGGTTTTGTATTTATCGTGGCATTGATCCTGGTTGATACTATTCCAAATTTTATTATTAATAAAAAGATACTTAAATTTGAGAAGCAATTGGTGGACGGGCTGACTATTGTAGCGAATGGGCTTCAGGCAGGTGCTTCTTTCCCACAGTCCGTTGAAGCGATGGTAAACGAGATAAGTGCACCTCTCTCCGATGAGTTTGGCCTTTTTTTAAAAGAAGTCCGTATGGGTGCTTCCATTGAAGAAAGCCTGCAGAATCTTTCTAAAAGAGTGGAAAGCGAAGAGCTTAATATCGCTGTTGTCTCTATAAATATTGCCCGCCAGGCAGGAGGAAATTTGGCTGAGATATTGATGCATATCTCTGATACCATCCGGGAGAGAGAACGGATCAAAGGAAAGATAGATGCTTTAACGTCACAGGGGAAGATGTCCGGTATCGTGATCGGATCACTTCCTTTTTTACTCGCTATCGTTCTGAATAAGATCGATCCCAAGTTGATGCAGCCTCTCTTCACTACTTTGATCGGTCAGATCATAATGCTTTTTGTTCTGATCATGATCACGTTTGGATTTGTCTGGATCATGAAAATTATTAAGATAGATATCTGAAATAAAGAACTAAAGGAAGTTATATGATTTTTTTAATAGTACTTTTATTCGGGTTTGCAGTGTTTGTTTTTATCTACAATATTATTCCGGAAAAAGGAAGAGAATTTATCCTTTTAAAACGGCTGAAAAAGAAGGAATTGAAGGTTGCTTCTAAAAAGAGGAAGTCACCCGTTAAAGAGTATATCTTGAATTTCGTGCATTTTTTAGAAGTGAAGACAAAAAAATGGGATAATAAATATATAAACAATTACAAAGAGAGTCTTGCTCCCAAGATACAGAAAGCAGGATTAATAAAGAAATTAACTCCTGACAGATTGTTTGCCATACAGATCGCCAGCATGCTTGGTGCAATTGTTTTTTATCTTCTTGTTATCGTTCTTGATGTGGGAGTTGAGTTTAATATAGTATATGGACTGCTTGTTCTTGTTATTGGATTTATGTTCCCTACACTAGTCTGGCTTAAAGGTGAGATCGATAAAAGAACCAAAGCAATATTAAGGTCATTACCGGATACGATCGATCTTTTAACGCTCTGTGTTGAGGCCGGGCTTGATTTCGGCTCAGCCATCAGAAAGATCGTAGAGAAAGGCAAGAAGGGCCCATTACGGGATGAATTTGCTGAATTTGAAAAAGAGATCAGTATGGGTTCTTCCCGCGTTAACGGATTGAGGAATATGTCCAAGAGAAATGACATTGATGATCTTAATTCATGCCTTGTAGCATTGATCCAGGCGGTTAAAATGGGGACTTCTTTAGCTCCTATTCTTCGAACCCAGGCAGAACAGTTGAGAATACGGAGATCTCAGAGAGCAGAAAAACTGGCTGCTGAAGCTCCTGTAAAAATGCTGGCCCCGCTTATAATATGTATATTTCCCACAGTCTTTATTATTCTTTTTGTTCCTATAGTGATGCAGCTTTTAAAAGTGAAATAGTTGTTATTTATTTTTCTGATAATATGTACTTTTTGAAAATGAATATATTCAAATTTTTCGCAAATAATATTTAAAATCAAAATAATAAGCCCGACTGGTTGACAAATTACTAAAAAAGTGTTATTATATATGTATGGATGGATTCTGAAGGATAAGAATCTTCAGCACGAACATATTTGGATAGAAAATCAAGATAAACCTTATTTTCTTGATGCTAATATCCGATATTAGATATAAGATTGAATAGTTTATAGGTATTATGTAAATTATTTTATCGATAAGAGGCCGGAAAAGGCCTTATAAGATAGTTAAATTGAGCTCATTCGTTAGGATACTTGATGTTACCCCTAAATAACGGTGTGATATACATTAAAGTAATTATTTATTTAGTTTAAAATTTAAATCCTGGTTTTTTGTGTGTTTAAACAGATGAAAAGATTATTTTTTATTATTTTAATAACTGCTTCCATGGCCTTGCATGACCTGTATGGGCAGTTTGATAAATGGGAATTGCATAAATTTAAATTCAGAGATCTGGACCCTAAAAATTTTTATTTATCCGTTGAATGCTGTGATATTGATATGGATGGAGATCTGGATCTTTTTACAGGAGGATGGAAGGGGTATATAGGATTTTATGAAAATACAGGGAATCCAAAAAAATTTTATTTTCAGGTAAAACAAAAAGGCTCCGGTAAAAATGATTCTTTCAATAACATTTCAGTAGGTAATAAATCTATGCCGCGATTTGTTGATATTGATGCTGATGGTGATTTTGATCTGTTTATCGGTAATAATGCGGGAAACATCGCTTTTTACCGTAATGATGGAAGTGTCCAAAATGCCCTCTTCAAATTGGTCAGGGATGGGATGAATCAGATGAACTCCTATTTTAATATTAATGTAGGAATAGGAGCAGCTCCTTATTTTATAGATATAGATAATGATAATGATTTTGATATGTTCATCGGAAATGCTGCAGGATATATCGCTTTTTATAAGAATGACGGAACAGCGACCTCTCCTCTTTATACAAAGATCAAAGGCGGGTTTTCTCTTGAAGATTCATTTAATAACATCAGTACGGACGGATATGCTGTACCAATCTTCTGTGATATAAAGAACAGGGGCATCTATGATCTGTTTATAGGAAACTGGACAGGAACTATCCATTATTATGATAATACGGGCAGTGAAAAATTACCAAAGTTCAAGATGATAACCAAAGAATTTGGAGATATTTCAGTAGGAGGAGACAGTTCTCCCTTTTTTACGGATTTGAACAATGACAGGAAAGATGAAGTGTTAATAGGGAATAATGAAGGGGAGATCAGGTTGTATCACAGGAAAGGGGAAAAGAATCTGCTTGTATTTGACCGCAATAAAGATAAGGAGGATGTCAAAGATCAGAATGACCCTAAAGATCAGAAAGATGATAAAAAAGATATTAATGATAAAATCGAGAAGATCACTATGGACAAGATCCATTTTAATAATGCTCAGGAGCTTTATAATAAAAAAGAATATATTGAAGCCTTACATGTGATAAATAAGATCGATAAAAGAGTGGAAAAAGTAAAAGCATTGGAAGATAATTGTGAGAAAGGACTGGATAAGCTTTATGAATCTTTAGGCCAGGAGTCCTTTCTCTTTGCGGAAGTGGCAGGTTCCTTTAAAAAAGCAGTAGATTATTATATAGATATGAATTATGAAAAGTCCATTAAATATTTTGATATTGTTTTAAAGGATATCCCCAACCACAAGGTCAGTTTGATATATAAAAAAAAGGCCACAGAAAACAAAGCGAAAGAGAAGGACCGTGAGGAAGCTCTTGATTCTTTTAAGACAGCAAAGAAATTCTATCAGAAAGGAGATATCAAGAAGGCCTTCTTTACTATTAAAGAGGCAAGGAAGCTCGATCCTGAAAATGAGATGTACCGTTCTACCTACGAGCTGTACAGTGATGAGTATTATTTAGAAGAGAATAAGACTTTTTATAAAGAGAATTTAGCAAAAGCAAATGCTCTGCTGGAATTACAAAAATATGAAGATGCTGCTGTGATCCTGTATCAGTTAAAAGATAAATTCCCAAAAGATGATGAAATAGTAAAACTGCTTGAGATCTGTAATAAGAAGATCACTAATTTTAAAGTAAAATTTAATCAGAAGATGAAGGAGAAGTATACCGCAGAAGGTGATTCGCTGTATCAGTCTCATAAATATTCAGAAGCTTTGGAGAAATACCAGCTGGCTTTAAAATATTCCCCTTCAGATAATGAGATCCAGAATAAGATCAACAAGACCCGTCGAAATCAATTGAAGAAAGAAGGAAGGACGCTGGACAGGGAAAGTGTTAAAAAGTATATGCAGCAGGCTCATAAGTATTATACAATGGGTAAATATGAAGAAGCGATTGCTGAGTGGGAAAAAGTTCTTGAGATAGATCCTGAAAATAAATTAGCTAAAAAGAATATTATAAATGCAAGAAAAAAAATTGAAAAATGATGTTTTTAAATATCAAATGCTGGAGGATATTGAATGCGATTTAAGCATTTTATGATTCTGATCGTTATTTTGGTATTCATTAATAATTTATCAGCAGGACCTTCGGGCTGGGAAAAAAATGAGATCATCATAGCAAAGGACGGGTATCAGCCATCTGTTGCCTTTTACAGAGACAATATTTTTATAACCTATATCCGATCTGATTCTGACCGTCAGCATGTTTATTTTAAAGGATCTACAAATGAAGGAAAGACCTGGCTGAAAGAGATCCCTGTTGCATCCGGGGACCATTCCTGCAGTACTCCAAAAATTATTTTTTTAGACAGAAGAATATATATTTTCTGGGTGGACTTTAAAGATGGAAATAATGAGATATACTATACATATTCTGAAGACCCTTTAGGAAAGTCGTTTAAACCTCCCATACGCATTACTTCAAACAGCTCTGATTCTATCCAGCCGACGCTGGTTTCATCACCCGGTAAGATCGTATTGATCTGGTCTGATGATATGAAAAAGGATTATGAGCTTTTTTCTATGATGTATGATACTGTCAAGAACAGCTGGAGCGAGTATATTCAGATAACTTCATACAGCGGCGGATCCTTTTATCCTGATGCTCTGATGATGCTGGATGAGATCCATCTTGTCTGGCAGCAGAAAGAAGGTGACAAGTGGAAGATAATGTACAATAAAAGTGAAGATGGTATTGCGTGGATAAAACCGGTTAATGTCTCCTCAGGATTATCCAGTGGTCTGGAGCCAAAGATCTCCCTTTCTCCCGGCGGTTTAAAGGTCGTTTTTCAGGGACAGCAGGACCATGAATATGAGATTTACGTAAATTCATATGAATACTTCTCTGAGCGGTGGCTTATTCCAATGAAAATAACCAGGAATGTCAATATAGAATATTCTCCCACGTTGATCTCCTCCATGGATGGGATATTTGCTTTCTGGTATGATTACAGCGAAGGTAACAATGAAATAATATATACTATCAGTGATGATGAAGGGTTAATATGGAATGACAGAGTAAACCTGACAGAAACCAAAGGTGATTCACATAATTATGATATAATATACAATTCCTTTAACAATAATATATATATAGTCTGGGAAGAAGAGAATAAAGGGCAGATAGCTTTTAAAAAAAAGGATATCTTCTGTCCCATACCGACTATTGTAGCCACTTCGCATCAATCAAATACATGGTCGTTTGAGAAGAATGCTGTTTTTAAATGGAAGGTTGATGAAGACTCTTCCGGTATTCAGGATTTTGCTTATATGATCAATGATGATCCTACTTATATGCCTGATCTGTTTCTCGCTGAATACCCGATAGATGAGGCCAAGTTCTATAATTTAAAAGACGGTATTTGGTATTTTCATTTACGGGCAAGGGATACTATCGGGAATATGAGCAAGGTGCTCCATTATCCTTTAAAGATCAATTCAAAACTTTATCTTGAAAAAGTCATATATTATGTTGTGAAATACGGAGATACCTTATGGGAGATATCGGAAAAACATTATAAAGATCCGAAGTTATACCCGATCATTGCGAGTTATAATCAGATCAATAACCCGAAAATGATCTATCCGCATCAGATCATAAAGATACCCCCTCGAAAACCTGTGATTAAATAGGATACTATGGTTATACGGTAAACAGTTTAATGAATAAAATTATATCATTCATTTTTATCAGTTTGATCCTGATCACGGTACTCAATGCCCAACCCGCTACCATAATACAGAAAGGAGCACCAAATTCTTCGCTGGGAGATACGGGTGCCGGATATTATTCAGGAGTATCTTCAATCTTTTATAATCCTGCAGCCTTGTTTATGGAGAATTATTCAGTCCTTAATTTTCAGGCTGATCTTAATAAGCTGAATTCTTACTACCATTATTCTCTCGGCTATATTCAGCCGTTTTGGGAGCTCTTCGTTGTGGGATTCAGTTTTTCTTATTTTAAACTTCCTGAAGAGACCAGAGAAGATCCTGATATAAAGTTTATTGAAAAAATAGGGAATTTAAAACATATTGCAAATGCTGCTTTAAGTTCAAGAATAACCAAGGAGGTCAATTTTGGCCTTAATTTAAAAGTGATCAATAACAGTTATGATAAGGATTCATACATGGGGATCAGTATGGATTTCGGAGTTCTGTATACTCCGATCGCTTTAAATAAAAAATTGTCTCTTGGAGCAAATGTCATGAACTTTGTCTCTACTAAAGGAGAATTAGGAGAGGAAGAGATCAAGGAACCCATGAATGTTAAAATAGGAACGGGATATGATCTTGATTTTGGAAAACATTCGATATTTTTAGCCCTGGATTTTAATTCTGAAAAAGTGTATTTTCCCGAATTCAGTACCGGGATCCGGTATTCCTATGCTGATGTGTTTGAACTGGATTTTGGGTACAATGAAGATGTAAGCTTTACTTCCGGTTCCGGCTTCCGTTTTGGTCCTTACAAAGCACATTATGCATATATTAAATCAAAAGATAATAATATTATTCATCAGGCAGGAATTTCATATTATTTCAGGCCAAAGTTGGACGAAGATATGATGGAGAAATATTACAATAAAGCCATCGGGTATTACAATGATTTTAAGTTTCTTCAGTCATACAGGATCTTTAAAGACCTTTATAGGGCAGACAGCAACTACAGGGAAACAACATATTATTATGAACTCCTGCAGAGAAAGATAGGAGCTACAGAAATAGCACAGGGAAAACGGCTGGAACAGGCAGAAGAGTTATATGAAAAGGCCCTTATAGCCTATAAAAAGGAAAGGTACTCTGAATCACGAAATGCTCTTATCGAATGTTTGAAAAAGAATGTAAAGCATCCGGAAGCACGGAGCCTTTTAAAGAGGATCTCAGAAATACAGACACAGGAAGAGGCAATACAGGAAGCCAAGATCCGTGAAAAGGAAGGAGATTATTATTTTTCTTTAAATCAATATGCTTCTTCCTTAATTGAGTATAATTCAGCTTTAAAACTGGATCCGGAGAATAAACTTCTCAAATTAAAGATATTTAAAGTAAAAAATAAACTGGGAACGGAAAATACATCTGCCCTGGGGTATAAATTATATAAAGAAGGAAAGAATTATTTTGAAGGCGGAGAATATACAAAAGCAATATCCAAGTGGGAAGAAGCACTCATCGCCCTGCCCGATTTTACTCTGGCAAAACTGGAGATCGAAAAAGTGAGACGCATCATCAGGGAGCAAGAAGAAGAAGAGACATCCAACAGAATGTTTGATGACCAGACTGAGAATTTGTTTAAAGTCGCGGATTATAATTTTACGAAAAAGAATTATGTTCAGGCTCTTTTCCAAATAGAATCTATCCTGGAGATTGACCCAAAAAATTCCAGAGCCATACAGTATAAAGCGCGCATTTTAAGTACGATGAAGATCGAAAAGATAAATGATAAGAGCAAACAGAGGGCTCTTGCAAGTCAGCATTTAGAGCAGGGCATGAATTCTTACAGGAAAAATGATTTTAAGGAGGCTTTATATCATTTTGGTAAAGTGATCGCATTAAATCCGGAGAAAAGTTCTTCTATCAAAGAATTGTCAAGTATCTTTAGGAAGATGAGTGAAATGGAGGCCCAGGGAATAAATAAAGATTCACCCAATTTTAAATTAGTAGAGCTTCATTATGAGAGGGGTATGAAATATTTTAAGAGAAATAATTATGAACAGGCTGCCGCAGAATGGAAGAGGGTTTTCAATATCAATCCTGCTGATACCGAGGTTATATCCAGGATGAATGATGCCATGGATAAAGCCAGGAAAGAAAAAGAAGAAAAATTGGCTAAATTTCATTTAAAGCGGGCCATGAAATTTTTAGAAGAAGGGAAAAAAGACCTTGCTGTTGCGGAAGCAAAGAGGATCCTGGCGATCTTGCCGGATAATGAAGATGCAAAAGATATTATTACAAAAAGCATCAGCGGTGCTGACCGATCCGAGACTGTTAATTCTTATCTGGAAAAAGCCGTTGACCTGTTCAATGATGGAAAGTATGCTGAAGCAATTCAGGAGATCCGTCTGGTGCTCACTATTGAACCGGGGAATAAACTGGCTCAGAAGAGGCTGGTTGAGTATAATGATAAATTAAAAGAGATCGAGCAGAAAAATCAGGTGGTGAATTATATTGATATGGCTGAAAAATATTATGACCATGAGAATTATTCCATGGCAAGGAATTATATTAATAAAACACTTTCAATAGATAAACAGAATGCAGCTGCGATCGAGCTTTCAAAAAAAATTGATAACAAAGAACTGGATGTCGAGGTGACGGAAAAAGAGAAAAACAAACTTGTTGAAATTTTTAATACGGGTTTAAATCAGTTTTTAGAAGGGAAATATGATGACTGTATTAAGAACATGAAAAAGGTCCTGATCATCAATCCTGATAATATCCAGGCACTTAAGTTTGTAGAAAAAGCAAAAGCAAAGATACAGGAGCAGCAGAGTGCAGCAGTTGAACCTAAGGGAAAGATAATAGATAAAAAATTGGTCTGGTCGCATTATTTAAAGGGGATTAATTATTATACAATGGGTGATATTGAAAATGCTATCAAGTCCTGGCGGGAGGCATTAAGGATCGATCCGAATAACGCTAAGATCAGGCGTAGTTTAAGTAAAGCACTTGTAAAGCAAAAAATGTTAAGATAATATCCCGTGATATCGGTAATAATTAATAAGAGATAAAATCAAGGAGGTCAGCGGATAATGCCAAAAAGGATTTGGCTTGTATCGATCATAATATTCAGTTTATTTATTAACATCATGCCGGCTAAAGATAAAGAAAAACCTTCGAAAACCGTATCTGATCTGTTGAGCGATTGCTATGTGAATGGAATCTGTGAATTCGATAAGAACAACTACAGCAAAGCTGCTGAGTATTTCAGAAAATTCCTGGATAAAAAACCTTCCTGCAACAAGATCAATATTATGATAAAGGATGCATTTAAAACTTATCAGGAGACCGAGATAAATTTAGTAAGAGGGGAGGAGTTATATAATAGAGGCCACTATGACCAGGCGTATCCGTTTTTTGAAAAGATACTGGATCTGGTCCCTAACCATACAAAAGCGAAAAATTATCTGCAGAAATGTTATAAGAATATGGAAGTAAGGATCAGGATACTGGATGAACCCACCGCTGACGGGCAGGAGATCAAAGAGAAGGTTATATCAAGAGATGCAGAACTGAAGTTGTTTGCAGTTGCATATGATAAAGACGGCAGTTTTTTAGGGCCGATCAGAGTCAGGTGGATAACAACCGGTGAATTGGCTAAAATAAGTTCCTATCCGATCAGAAAAGAATTGAATTTTTCTCCGCTCCGTATCAATAAAAAGGGAACTGTAAAAGCAATTTTATTTAAAGATACGGTTGCAGAGACCGGGATAATAACTACTTCCGACGGAAAAGCTGTTTCTGTTAAGATTTTTGATGTACCCGATCCGGTGGGAAAGGAAGTTGATTTTATAAATTTAAGATCAGGTGAAAAGATCACATTATATGCGCACGGATTTGATAAGAATAATGAGTATGTGGGTGTCGTTCCAATAGCCTGGTCTGCTACAGGCAGTATTGATAAGGAATACAGGAGATATTTCTCTTCTTTCGAATATACTTCAAAAAAGGCAGGTAAGGGCCTGATCACTATTGTGACAAAAAACAGAAAGAGCAGGAATATAAGGATCAATATCAGTCCATCCGATCTTTACTATTTGCAGATAGAAGATGCTCCGGATGGGAAAGGGTATGAGATCTTCAGT
>JAHITG010000170.1 GCA_018817865.1 Spirochaetota bacterium | reverse complement strand
GACCGTGCACATAGCGATATACAGGTTGTCGAGGAGAAAATAGAGGCACACCTGAAGGACATAAAAGACTGGAAAGAGGAAATAAAGGGGCATGAGGCGGAAATAGAGATATTACAGGACAACCATATAAAACTAACAGGCAAAGTTTATAGCGGGAAAAGGGAAAAAGATGCTAACAGTGAATTATAACAGTAAACTAATAATTATTGATGATTATGAAAGACAACCTTGCGAGGTATTTTCACGTGTGATGGGGTATTTACGCCCTATAACATTAGATGGATTTAAAACATTTGAATGGAACGAAGGTAAAGTCTCTGAATTTAACGAAAGGCATTTTTATAGCGAACAAGAATTTTTTAAAGGTGAACAAACAGTAAAAGGAGAGCTGACATGAAAGATGAGGATAAAATAAGGATATTGGGCAGTGCACTTATACAAGCAAGAGGAGATGTTAGGAACAAGGTTTTTAAGAACATATGCCCCACAGATTTGATAGTTATAAGAACAAAATATTATTATGATAATTTTATGCAATTATTGAAAGATAAAGAACCTAAATACATCGCAGAAAAGGAGAATTAACATGAAAGACTGGATTATCAAATTTGCCATTGGTATAATCGTTGGCAAGGTGTTACCTAAGCTTATATCAGAGGGCATCTCTGATAAAGATATTGACAAGGTTGCTGACCAGTATGCGGCTATAGTAACCGATGCAGGCAAGAAAGCAGCGGGCAAAAATTGGAATAAGCTTGAGGATGCCATACAGGATAGGGCAATACGGTTCTTTAATAGATTTATGACAAGACTTAATTATGACGATTAAAAGGAGGATATTATGGGTAAATTTATCAGCAGAAAACTTCTCATAGCTATATTAATTCCGATAGCTTTGGTAATAAACAATCAACTATCTAACCCACTTGATGAGAAAACCGTAACAGATATAATCTATGTGATAGTAGCTTATATACTGGGACAGTCAGCCGTAGATTACGCAGTAGCTAAAAACGGGAAATAAAATGGAAATTGATAAATATGTTATAATAACTATGGTTATTTTTATTACCATAATAATAGTGGCTTTGATTTTAGCTCCATCTTACGGAGGTGGTTAAATGGATGAATTAAAAGAAACAGTTATTGGCTCTCGTGAAGAATGTGAGAATATATATCCGTTTTCTAATAGTGCCGAACAACAGAAACGATATGATATTGAATGGAAAAGGATGTATAGCTTTTGTCAAGGTATATCTGATATATGTGATAGCGGAGTTCTCAATGAAGGGAAATTAAATCCCAAAGATTTAGAGTCATTAAAAGCTATGAAAGGGAGTCTATATTATTACAATCAGGTTGTTTTGAATAATGAGAGAGTGGCTATTGAGAGGATATATCTTATTCCTTACTCATGGGGTCCTGTATCGTTTACCAGTGATGGTAGCGATATATGGCGAGTATATCACGATTTTGAATCAGAAGAAGAAGCTGAACTTTTTTATAAGAGGCTATCCGAAGAACGGAGTTTTGAGGCAATGAAACATTCTATGTTATCAAGTAAACCGTAGTTTTCTCCATAGTAGCCCCCCCTAAATAGGTGGACATCTTAACGGTGTCTGCCTATTTTATTTAACTCCCTAAAAATAATCCTTGACAAAATAAAAAAATATATTATATTGTCAAACATAGTAAGTTTGCTATAATAATATACTACTAATTAGCTATAGGAATATTATGAAATCACTCTCTTTTTTACATAAAATGATGGCTCGTGCAGTAGCTCTCGAAGGCATGGACAATATAAAGCTCAGGGAAATGTCGGGATATTCGGAAGTTCATGTCAGCCGTATTATGAATGACAAGTTATTTATTGAAGAAGTAAAGCGGTTAGCGGAAAAAGTAGAAGAACATGAATTAAAGAAAAAGAAGGAGTCCTTGTCCGTTTTATATGATAATCTGACAGCCCTAATGACCGAGCAAGTCAATATTGGGTTAAAGGGTGAGGCGGACTCTGTGCGGTCGCATGCTATCGACAGACTTATGAG
>JAHITG010000169.1 GCA_018817865.1 Spirochaetota bacterium | reverse complement strand
GGCGGATGATATAACGATCATTACAATGAAGAAAGTGGGGTAAAAAATGCAGTTATGTACTTTTATTTCCTCATTCTCAGATGACATCCTGTCATCTTCCGAGGCAAAAAATCAATTTTTCCTTCCATGGAAAAATTTTGATTTTTTGAATCCGGAAATTAAAAAGTACATAACTGCATTTTTCATTAAAGGGGATAATAAGAAAAATATCAGGAGAGCGATTAGTTGGCATTAAAATTCAAAAAAAATGACCTGATCAATGATGATTATAAGATCCTGGGCATAGTAGGAGAAGGGGGCATGAGCGTTGTATACCGGGCTCAGGATCTGAAAAACAAGAGGGATGTGGCACTAAAATTTTTAAAAGAAGGGGTTACCTCTTCTTATGTTGAGGATGTCATCCGTTTTAAGAGGGAAGCGGATGCGGTCAGTAAGCTTGATCACCCGCATGTAATAAAGCTGTATGAAGCAGGGGAATACAAGAATACACCTTATCTGGCAGAAGAACTGCTTGAAGGGAAGAGCCTCTCTGCCCTTCTGAATGAAGGAAAACACTTTACCGTAAAAGAGACGGTCCATATTATATTAAAAGTGACTGAAGCACTGGATTATGTGCATAAGCGGGGGATCATCCACAGGGACCTGAAGCCGGGAAATATTGTCGTACAGCAGAAACCGAATGATTACAGGGTAACACTGCTTGATTTCGGGATCGCTCATGTAATGGAACTCTCCCATATAAAAGAAGCCAAACAGATCGTAGGGACTTTCGGGTATATGTCCCCCGAGGCAACCGGTATCGTAAGTAAACAGATCGATGAGAGGAGTGACTTCTATTCTTTAGGAGTGGTCTTCTATCAGCTTCTTTCTCGGGAACTTCCCTTTAAAGCAACAGAGGTCAATAAACTTCTCCATGAACAGGTAGCTGTAAAACCGCGCAGATTACGGGAGGTCAATAAGGAGATCCCCAAGATCCTGGAAGAGATCGTTATCAAACTTCTGAATAAAGATCCGGAATTGAGGTATCAGAGTGCAAAAGGACTTCTTCATGACCTCGAAAGGTATCAGAAAGGGGAAATGGACTTTATTGTTGCTGAAAAGGATCAGAAGACCAAGCTGACCTATCAGACCAGGCTGGTGGGAAGGCAGGAAGAGCTGAAGCAGATCCGGGAAGCATATGAACGGGCAAAAGATTCTGAAGGAAATATCTGCCTGATCGGAGGAGAGCCCGGTATAGGGAAGAGCCGACTGGTAGAAGAGATGAAGGAGTATTTATACGAGCAGGGATATGAAGGAGGCGGGCTCTTTATTCACGGACGATGCCTGAACCAGGAAAATAAGATCCCTTATCAGCCGTTCAGGGACAGTATAAATGAATATATTCAGAAGATCGAGAAGATGAACCTGAAGGAAAGAGAGAAGGAGATCCGGAGGCTGAAAGAAGTATTGGGAGAACTGGGTGAGATCATCATTCGGCTCAATCCCCGCATGAAACTTATCCTGGGAGAAGTACCGGAACTGGTATCCCTGGACCCGGAAAGGGAGAATCAGAGGTTTATGATGGTTGCATCTGATTTTTTCTGTCATTTAACAGAAAAAAACAGGATAAGTGTTCTTTTTATAGACGATCTTCAATGGGCTGACGAAGGGAGTTTAAGCCTATTGGAAGAGATCTCATGGAAGATAGGTAATTTTAATTTTTTTATAATAGGAGCTTATCGTGATGATGAGATCACGGATAAACACAGCCTGAACAGGATAAAAAAACAGATCCAGAAAGGCAAGGGGCCTTTGCTGGATATCAGACTGGCCAAATTTGATCGAAACAGTTTAAACAAGATGGTTGCGGGAGTTCTGGGAGAAAAGGAAGAAAGATCTGTCAAGCTTTCCGAATATGTCCTTGAAAAGTCAGCTGGCAACCCGTTCTTTGCCATTACCATTCTTCGGGAACTGGTGGAAGAGAAAGCCCTTACATGGAAAGAAGGATACTGGCAGGAAGACTGGGACAGGATTGATGCGATCAAGATATCCAATAATATTATTGACCTGGTCATCAAGCGGATCGATGATCTTACCGAAGAGCAGAATCGTTTTTTACAAGTCTGCTCTATCATTGGCAGGGAGATCGATCTTAAACTGCTTAACAGGCTCCTGGGTTTGGAAGAGTCTGCACTGGTTAAATTGATCGATGATCTTATCTTGATCCAGCTGATCGAACGAAGCCGGCAAAAAGGAAAAGTGAATTTTATTCACGGCAGGATCAGGGAAGCTTTTCTCGAACAATCAAATAAAGCTGATAATAAAAAGATCCATCTGGCTATTGCACAGGCAATTGAACAGGAAAATAAAGATAGTATCGATAATGTGATCTTCGAATTGGCATACCATTATACGGAAGGGGGAGATGAGAAGAAATCACTTGAATATGTCCTCCCTGCTGCGGACAAAGCAAAGATCAATTTTGCCAATGAAGATGCCATACGTTACTATCAATTAGGAATAAAGCTTTTAGAAAAGAAGGGACTGCAGAAGAGTGATAAATGGATCGAGATCAAGGAGGATCTTGTCGAGGTCTATATTACTTCCGGTCGCAGTGATGAAGCGATCAATCTTGCAAAAGAGATATTACCCCTTAAAAAGGAGAAACTGGATAAAGAAAAGATCTACAGGAAGATGGGAAGTGCTTACTTTAAGAAGGGGGACTGGACCTTTTGTGAAAAGAATTTAATTAAAGGGATCAACCAGTTAAATGAGAAAGTTCCCTCCAATATGTTCGAAACGGTCTTTTATGTTTTAAGAGAATTGATCATTCATATTTTACACAGCCTCTTTCCAAAACTGTTTATTCTTAAAGATCCCAAAAAAGCCAGCAAGGTCGATGAAGAACGGATTTGGCTTTACAGGTCTTTTGGCTGGTTATACGTATTGAGTGATATTGTAAAATTTATTTATATAACTTTCAGAATGTTAAATGTAACAGAATCACGGCTGGGTAAGTCCTGGCTTTTAGGTAATGCCTATGGAATATTCGGGTCATTATATATGGCCATACCGATGTTCAAGTATGCCATAAAATATCATGAAAAAGGCTTAAAGCTGAATAATGAGCTGAAATATGACTGGGGTATTGCTCAGGACCTTCAGCTGATGGGATTCTGTTATTCCTGGAAAGGAGATTACAAGCGATCGATCGAGATATTTGAGC